>JBLIDR010000327.1:0-3624 GCA_047632655.1 Francisellaceae bacterium
GTCCTGTTTTTTTTTTGTGTGGCTAACATCAAGAATAATCGATGGTAAAACTTTTGACTGATACTCTAACCCTTTTATAGTTGTGTGTGTTGTCAACAAAGGTTGTTCCCAGCTGCTTGATAGGCTACCTTCACTTTGTATATTGGCATCCATTTGTGGTAAATAGTAGCTAATTTGTTCAAGGTTGGCTTGCCAATTTAAATTAGGGCTAGGTAAGATGTCACCATATAGTGTTAGATTGTCATTGCGTTCAGTGTTAGTGAGAACTAATGTTTTTAGAGTCGTTTTTTGTGTGCTATATTCCAACTCAGCTTGACAGCTGGTATCTGTATTGTTAATTGAGAATAGGCATGATGAGAGCTCCATCGTGGATATTTTTTTAGATGAATTGGATGTCTCTCTTGCTGTTAAATTAATTGCATAAGGAATAGTATCTACAATTGATTGAGTGTAATATATACCTTTTACATTGGCTGTATAGACTAATTCCCTAGCGGTTGAATAATTAAGTCCAATTTCACCAGTCATATGATTCGAGTTAAAATCAAGTGATTTAATTTTATTAATAAATTGGTTTTCATTGATGCTCGTTTCAACATTAATATTTAGTTCGCCAACTTGTTTGCTTGTTGTAATAAATCCCTTGGTATTAATTACAAAAGTCTTAATTAAAGGGCCATTTAAATGACTATGTAACTCACTGTTTAATATATTTCCATTTTTTAATTTCCAATCAGTTTCTACATTTATTACGAATGGTGGATGAAAGGACAATAAGCCATTCGTGTTATGTAAAGAGATTATTTGATCATAAATCTTTCCACTGACATGGGTGAAGGATAAGCTATCTTTAATGATACTTATATCTGCTTTAAGATTTGTCGCAGTTACGACAAGCTTATCATTCACCATAATTTTAATATTTTCTACGTTAACATTGTTAGCGTATAGGCTAAGCGGGAATATTGTTGATCCATCATCTTTTTCTGAGTTTGTCTCATTGTCACTGCTAGCATCAGGCATGACGCTAACCATTACCGAGCCAATTCTCGCAGAATTTATTTGTATGTCACCAATTAATATTTTGAACGGATTATAGGTTAAATTTATATCTGATATATCAATTAATGTTGAATCAGTCTTGACTGATAAATCATGTAAGTAAAAAGCAAATATATTACCAGTTATTTTACTGCTGTTATATTCAATTCCTTGGTTTGACAGTATAGGGTTAATGACTTTCAGAGTGAATTTAAAGCCTGAGGGGGTACAAGTTAAATAGTAAATTGCGGCACATAGCGATAACAAACATGCCATGGTAATGAAGAATAATTTATGACGCTTTGTCCTCAGTAAGGCATGGTCTACGATAAACATTACAAAATTACTCCAAGGCTTATGTCAATTTTCCAGTGCATATCATTTTTATTTAAAGTTCGAGTCAAATATCCCTGAATCGATCCAACAGGAGTTTCATATCCGATTCCTCCTCCGGCTGCGCGTAAAATGGTAACATCATCAAAAGTAATACTATTTGTTGCGTTGCCCATGTTGTAATAACCTAAAATACTTAAGTCACCATAGACTCGTTGTTGTAAGCCAGCAGAAATTGTACCGAGATATCGACCGCCTGTGAGTTGTCCTTGGGTATTTTTAGGGCCTTGGCTTAAATAATCATAACCTAGTAAATTCCCTACTCCTCCGGCGTAAAATCTAAATTGTGGCGCTATATTTTGTGCTTCGGCTAGGGCTAAAAATCCTACGTTTCCTGACATTATTATTCGATTCCATTTGCTCATTATTGGTATAGATATTTGAAACTGAGATAAATTACGAATAAATGTTTCGGAAGATAAGGTGTTTTTAATGGTTCCTTGAAGTGAATTGCTAATGCTCACTCCTTTACGCCAAAAACCATCTGGTTTTGTTAGGTCTAAATTTGCATACCAATTTGGAACTAAATAGCTGCCATCTTGTGTGATTGAGCTATCTTGGGTTACATAAGTAATGTAATACTGCTGAATTCCAATATTACTTGATAACCATCTGTTTTTGTAGATGTTATTGACTCCTGCATTACTTTGCAAGGATCTATACGGCACAATATTAATTAAGTTTTGCTGAGCATTAATGCTCCAATAATTATTTAATGGATTACTTCCGGGTATAATATATTGTGCGATATAAGCTAGGTTGATTTGGGAAATTTCAACTGAAATAGAGGCATAATGTCCGCTTGGAGTTAGATGATGGAAAACCGTTTCAGCTAATGCTCTAAAACCAGTGTATGTACCATAACCGCCACCAACAGAATAAGTTATTGGTTTTGATGCGGTTAAGTCCACATTAACATCAATCGTTTTATTTTTCTTATCTCGTGATTGTATTTGAGGTATAATTGAGATGTCACCAAAATAATTGCTTGACTGCAGGTTAGTAATGGTTTTTTGTACAGAAGTATTATTAAAAGCAGATCCATTATCTATGGCAATGAATTTATGTAAAAAATTAGGATAAAAGCTATATTCAGATTGAGTTAAATTAATTTTATTGATTCGGTAGCGATCACCTGTATTAATTGTCATATAAATTGAAGCAGTATTTTGTTTGGCATTAATTCTAATTTCATGCTTGACTAATTTAGCATCAAAATAACCTCTGATTGCCGCGGTGCTTAATAATTCATCTTTTGCTTTGTTATACTTTATTTGTGTGAGGATTTGTTCTTTTTTCAGTGGTAGATTTTTTATAATTTCTTTAAATTTAAGGTCATCTTTGCCTTGCCCATTAATGTGTATGTCCACTAATATTATTTTAATTGGTACGCCTAATTTAATATTGTAAATAACATTCCAATCAGATTTTTTATGTGACATGGTCGAAGTCACAGTTGCGTTAAAATAACCATAAGGTTGTAATGATTTTTTGATTTCATTTTTACTTTCGGAATACAATAACATTAAGCGTGACGTTGATCTAACTGCATAATCTTGGTATTTAAATAATGAAATATTTTTTATGATATCTTCCGACTTTTTTTTAGAGATACCATTTATTTTAATATTTATCTTGTGTTGATTTTTTTTATTATCTTCAGATTGTGCGGTAGCTTGTTGATAGCTACAAATAGAAATCAGCACAAAGAAGAATAGAATAATTATATTTTTTTTTGACACAAATTAATATTTAGCTGCATTATTTATTATTTAAATATAGACCTTAGGTGTTTAATATGAAATGAGAGATTCTTTATTTTTAGGTTTTAACAGATTAAATCTACGGGTGACTAACTGTTTAAGAAATTAACTTATTCATTTGATATAGGTTTAATCTGCGGTTTGTTTTTTTCATTGATGTTGCATAATAAGTTTATTGTTGTACTTAAGTAGCAATACCTTCAACATTATGCAGCCATTTTCAGATTATGAATTCTTAATTTTGTAAAAATATAATGAAAACAGGCACATTAGAAAAGTCTCAGGCCTAGGGGTCCTAGGGTGGGAATAGACCTCATGCAATTGATTGAGACTATGTAATGATAAACTTGAATTTTAAGATGCGTAAGATATTATTAGTAATAGCGGATTAAGGTATTCAAGGCTTGGAGTCTTAAATTTTTTTGCT
>JBLIDR010000328.1:0-3621 GCA_047632655.1 Francisellaceae bacterium
TATTTAAATTCATATTTTTTTTGAATTATACGCATATATTATATAGATTACAGCATATTTTTAATACCGAGGTTTGTATAGATTATCAGGTATCTTCAAGTTGAATGTTTTTAATATATTCCTTAAACTATTTTCACAAGTGTATATTTAAAAATTTTATAGGTGATTAATGATTGTTATTGCTGGTGATGTTGGTGGCACAAATTCAAGGTTTAGGCTTTGTGAATGTAAGGATAAAAAGATAAGTGAAATCTATTCAAAAACGTATAGAAGCTCTGAATATAAAGAGTTCACAGATATTATTTTAAAATTTATTAAAGAATCTAAGATTAACTTGAATGATTTATACTCGGCATGTTTTGCTGTAGCGGGACCCGTGGTGAATAAATCTATTGAAGTAACTAACTTGCCGTGGTTTATTAGTGAAGCGGATTTACAGGATAAATTACAAAATAAAAAAATCAGACTTTTGAATGATTTCTCTGCCAATGCATATGGCGTTGAAACTTTAGTTACTGAAGATATTTATACTTTGCAATCAGGTATAAAAAATGAAAATTCTTTAACGACAATAATCGGTGCGGGAACAGGTCTAGGTGTTGCTTATATTTCTAGAGATAAAAATAAAACTCAAGTTTTTCCTACTGAAAGTGGTCATATTGATTATCACCCTGTTGATGATGAACAAGTTGAACTATTAAAATTCATGAGACAAAAATTACACCGTGTGTCTATCGAAAGGTTATTATCTGGACCAGGGATTTTTAATATATATAAATATGTCTCATCAAACCCAATTTACAATCAACAAGAAAATAATGAATTAAAGTTGGCTTTATATAAATGCAGGGATCCAGCTGCAGACATTGTGAAATTTGCGCTTGAGCATGGTGATCCAATGTCATTAAGAACTTTAGATATTTTTATAAAAACATATGGTAGTGTTGCCGGTAATATAGCCTTAGCATCGTTACCACAAGGTGGTTTATACATTGCAGGTGGGATAGCTCCAAAGTTACTAAAACAAATTATTGATGGCCGTTTTATGGAACATTTTTTAGATAAGGGTAGAATGACAAGTCTATTAAAGGAAATTCCAGTTCATATTGTGACAAATACAAGTATAGGACTTCAAGGTGCGGCATTATATGCTTCACGCCTATAAAGATAATAAAGATAATAAAGATATTATCTAATTATTCCTCCAGTTCTTTCTTGATGCTCTTGTATTTCTTTAGCTGAAACTGACATGGTTGCTGTTGGTCTTGCAAGTAGTCTTTTTAGACCGATTGGTTCTCCGCTAATTTCACAATAGCCATATTCTTGTTTATCAATTAGAATGATTGTTTTATTAATTTTTGATATCAATTTACTTTGGCGCTCAACAGTACGTAAATAAATTTGTTGCATCTCTTGTTGAGTAGCAACGTCATTGAGATCAATGTTATGTTCAGTTTGTGATAAATTTTGTTTAGCCTCAGCAACTGATATACTCAGTTCATCTTTTTGTTCTTTTAGCAGAGCTCTAAAGAATTGCAGTTGAGCTTCATTCATATAATCTTTTTCAGGCATTTTCAATAACTTTTCTTGAGTAAGCATTAAATCCCCCAATATATATACAATAATAAATATACCATATTCTACCATAAATGCTACTTTTGGATAATTTGATTTAAACTTAGTTACTTTGATTTCATAGCATTTTAGGTTAATAATATAAAATCACTGTTTTCTTGACATACTTTCTAAATATTATTTACGCTTATACAGCATCTTTTAGGTGGGTGTTTATATTTTAATGTTCGATGATCTACTTAATGATTGTAAAACTGAATAGACCCGTTAACACTTACTTCCACTACCTTGTGTGAATTCAAGGCAGAAACGAATACTGAATTTTTTAACAAAATTTATATTTTATAGTGATAGATCTAGGTGAAATATTGCCAACGGATAAATAAATAAGCACGTGATAATTTTATATTTTAAATTAATAAACGACTATATTTTGATAAAAATTTAGAAACTGTACAATTTAGCATAAATTATATATCATTATGCTCATAAATTTTTTCTAAATTGAATAACAATTAAGGAACTGGGCATGACAGAATTACAAAAAAACACAAAAATAAATTTAAAATCAAAAGGCAAAGAATATACAGCATATAGCCTCAAAAAACTTGCTGAAATAACTGGTAAGAGCATTAAACGTTTACCTTATTCAATTCGTGTCTTAGCGGAAAATCAATTACGTAATATAGATAATTATAAAGTGAAAGAATCAGATGTTCATCTTGTATTAGATTGGGATTCAAAAGCAAAGTCTAGACCTGAGATTCCGCATATGCCTGCACGTGTAGTAATGCAAGATTTCACTGGAGTTCCAGCTGTTGTAGATTTAGCTGCAATGCGTCAAGCATTTAAAGATGCTGGTGGTGATCCAAATAAAATTAATCCTTTAGTGGATACAGCCATGGTCGTTGATCATTCTGTTCAAGTTGACTTTTACGGAACTAAAGATGCGTTAGAAAAAAATGTTGCGGTTGAGTTTTCTAGAAATAATGAACGTTATAGCCTTTTAAAATGGGGTCAAAATGCTTTTGATGATTTCAAAGTTGTACCACCAGGAATGGGTATTATTCATCAAGTTAACCTTGAATATCTAGCTAAAGGAGCATTAGTTAAAAAAATTGATGGTGAAAATGTTATTTATCCAGATACATTAGTTGGAACTGATTCACATACAACCATGATTAATGGCGTTGGTGTTATGGGTTGGGGCGTTGGTGGTATTGAGGCTGAGGCTGTGATGTTGGGTCAACCATATTACATGGTTTTACCAGATGTTGTTGGTATGAAGCTAACTGGTAAAATACGTGATGGAGTAACAGCTACTGATTTAGTGCTAACCATTACTGAAATACTGCGTAAACAAGGTGTTGTCGGAAAATTTGTTGAATTCTATGGTTCAGGGCTAGATAATTTATCTTTACCAGATCGTGCTACAATTTCTAATATGGCTCCTGAATATGGCGCTACCATGGGATTTTTCCCAATAGACGATGTGACGTTAGATTTTTTTAATAATACAAATCGTAGTGAATTAATTGATGCTGCGAAACAAGCCTTTATAGAACAAGAATTATTCAGATCCGACTCTTCTGAAGAACCAGAATATACGGTTACTTTATCTCTTGATATGGACACTGTTGATTCAACGGTTGCTGGCCCGAAAAGACCTCAAGACAGAATTTCATTAAGAGATTTACAAAAGTCATTTAAAGCTTCATTAACTCATGAGCAAGGACTACAAGGCTTTGGATTAACAGAAGCAGAAACTAAGAAAAAAGCTTCAGTTAAAGGTATGAACTGTGAAATTACACATGGTTCTGTAGCGATTGCTGCTATTACTTCATGTACGAATACTTCTAATCCCGCAGTATTAATTGGTGCTGGGTTATTGGCTAAGAAGGCTGTTGAAAAGGGCTTAACTGTAAAACCTTATGTGAAAACATCATTAGCACCAGGATCTCAGGTTGTAACCTCTTATCTTAAAAAATCTGGATTATTACAATATCTTGAAAAATTGAGCTTTGATGTGGTTGGTTATGGTTGCAC
>JBLIDR010000329.1:0-3617 GCA_047632655.1 Francisellaceae bacterium
AATTAGCAATTTGTAATCAATGAAGAAATAAACGGTACTATTATTGCTTACATTAACACTTTACACCAACAAATTTATTTATAGAAGTAATGCAGAATGTCGGATATAAACAAAGAGTGAATTATGAAAATTTTAGATTGTACCTTACGTGATGGTGGTTATTATAATAACTGGGATTTTCCTTCTAAAGTAGTTGAAGCTTATTTTCAAGCTGTAGCGGAAGCGAAAATTGATTATGTTGAATTAGGTTTAAGGAACTTCCCTAAAGATGATTTTTTAGGCGCTTACGCGTATACAACAGAAAGCTATCTTAATACGCTTGAATTACCTGTTGGTCCCATTTATGGCGTCATGGTTGATGCAAAAACTATATTAGACAGCCCATTACAAGTCAAAACAGCTGTTGATATTCTGTTTGTGCCGGCTTCAAAAAGTAAAGTAGACTTAGTACGAATTGCCGCTCACTTTGGTGAGGTTGAACAATGTGGTCCTATTGTAAAATACCTAAAGCAGCTAGGGTATGTTGTAAGTCTCAACTTAATGCAAGCAGGAGGTAAAACATCTGAGATTGTTGCAAATAAAGCACGTCAAGTCACCGAATGGGATGTAGTAGATATACTTTATTTTGCTGATTCTTTAGGGAATATGGATGGGACTGAAGTTGAACGAATTATAAATGCGCTTCGTCAAGAATGGAGTGGTTCTCTTGGGATACATACTCATAATAATATGGGGAAAGGGTTAGACAATACATTAATAGCAAATAAGTTAGGTGTAACTTGGTTAGACACAACTATTACCGGTATGGGACGTGGCGCGGGCAATACTCAAACAGAATGTTTATTAGCTGTTTTAGACAAATCAGATTCAAATTATAACGCAAAGCCTATCTATGAATTAGTTATTCGCTATTTTGAGCCAATGCAAAAAGACTATGGCTGGGGGAGTAACTTACTCTATTTTCTTGGTGCTCAGAATGATGTTCACCCTACTTACATTCAAAATTTACTCTCAAATACGCATTATGGTACTGAAGAAATTATTGGTGCCATTGACTATTTAAGTAAACTAGAGAGTACCACTTCTTACAACGGTGTTGAACTTAATACAGCATTATCATTTAACTTTAGCCAGAATGAAGTATCAGGTACGACGGCAGTAAAAGCCTTATTCAGTAATAAGCATGTATTGGTAATTACCAACGGGCCTAGCACTCAGAAATACTCTGATGCGATTGAATTATACATTCGAAGCCAATCCCCTATTGTAATCTCGGTTAATATTGCTGATGCTATTTCAACTGATTTGATTGACTATTATGTCATATCACATAATTCAAAATATCTCGCTGATCTAAGTAGTTATACTCAGCTAGACAAACCTATTATTTTACCCAAGCATCGGTTTTCTCAACCTGAGTTAGCGTTAATTAGTAATTGTGACATTCTTGATTATGGTTTGAAAATTGAAAAAAATCAGCTATCGGCTCAAAAAACCCATGCTGTAATCCCCTTTGATATTACTGTTGCTTATGTATTGGCTATGTTGTTAGAGTCAAAGCCTAGTTCCATAAAAGTCGTTGGGTTTGATGGTTATGAGAAAAATGATCCGCGTCAGCAAGAAATGCTCTCAATATTCGGTTTATATAATACTATTAAAGAAAGTAAACATATAACCTCATTGACACCAACGAGTTACACTATTAACAAAAGTTCTATCTATGCGCCAAATATCTGACTATGATATTTATATCTTTGATTGTGACGGTGTGATTTTAAACTCTAATCAGTTAAAAATTGATGCCATGGGGACAGTGCTTAATGCTCTCTTCACTAAAAAATCCGAAATTGATAATTGTATTAATTACTTTAAGCAGAACTTTGGTCAGTCCAGATTTCATCATATCGATGTTTTTTTATTAAAGTACTTAACAATACCGGATCAAGATTCACAATATTATCGTCAATCTATACTTAGCTCATACTCTTCAATGTGTAAGCAACTATATTTAGCAGCTGAAATAACACCTGATTTTTTGGATTTTATAAAAGGTTTACAGGGTAAAAAATTCATAGCCAGTGGCTCTGAACAAGCGGAGCTTCGATATGTATTTAAACAACGCCAACTCGATATTCTTTTTGATGGTATTTATGGTTCACCCACGTCTAAATCAGAAAATATAAAAGAAATATTACAATCAACATCCAATAATAATGCAATTATGTTTGGTGATGCTGTCTCAGATTTAAATGCTTCTATAGATAATGGCATAGCATTTATTGCTTACTTACCTTTTTCTAATATAACACAGAAACTTAATTCATTATCAGCTGAACACGGGTTTAACTCCTATAGTTCATGGTCTGAAATCATCTAGTCTCTTTAATAAGGTTTTTTATGAAATACGCAGTAGTTATCCCCGCTCGTTATCAATCGAGTCGTTTTCCAGGTAAACCTCTTGTTGATTTATTAGGAAAAACGATGATCCAACGTGTCTGGGAACTATGTTGTGAAGCCACTGGGCCTGAATTAGTTTATATTGCAACTGACTGTAATTTAATTAAGGATAAAGCCGAACTATTTGGTGCCAAGGTTATTATGACATCGCAAACGTGTATGACCGGCACAGATCGCTTAGCTGAGGCAAATCAAACATTAGATTGTGATTTTATTATTAATGTTCAAGGCGATGAACCTTTAATTAATCCTGCCGACATAAATAAACTCATACAAGCTTACCTAGCCAACCCAAATACTATTATAAATGCAATGTGCCCTATAAAAAATGAAGCTGAATTTCGCTCATTCACAATTCCTAAAGTGGTAACAAGTAAATCAGGACGGTTACTTTATATGAGTCGTTCGCCAATACCTATAACTAAAAAAAATAGTTATCACTTTGGCTATAAACAAGTTTGTATTTATGTATTTTCAAAAAAACATCTTAAATTTTTTTCTTCACATACTAAAAAAACACCTGTTGAGCAGGTTGAAGACATTGAAATTCTGAGGTTTTTAGAAAATGATATACCTGTGCAAATGATTGAAGTTCAAACAGCTAGTGTTGCTGTTGATGTGCCTGCTGATGTGTCTAGGGTTATCATCTTATTATCAAATAAATGAACCAGCTGATCATATTAAAAGAGTTTATAGCAAGTATTAGACTAGTAAAATAATAAATGCTTAACGGTTAACCCTAAAATTAGACGATTGAAAGTTAGCCTGGTAATTGTATATACTTAGGTAATTCATATTTTAATATATCCACTAAATAAACGTGATCACGACGTTGCTGAGCATCATACATAATAGGTATTATTTTTGATAAATTGGTTACTGTACTACTATCAAATGAAGACGAGAGTATTAGCAGTTCATCAAACATTTTATCCAAGCATTTATTCGCTTCCCCTTCTTTGGCCTGAAGTAATAATAATGTCGCCTCATCAATTAAATTAGATAGTTTATTTGAGTTTATTAAAGTGTCTGCCATAATTTTGTCCCTCTAATCAATGCCCCTTTACTACTGCCATTGTAAAAATCAACCCCTTTAATTAACTCTATATAGTCTTCTAGATCGCGGAGATAACCTCGATAACTTAATAGGGTTGGAACTC
>JBLIDR010000330.1:0-3616 GCA_047632655.1 Francisellaceae bacterium
GTCATTTGCCCTTCTCTTTGACGTTTTCGCGTACCGTCTTCGAGCAATTGTTTACGCCATTGAGGGATAAATACTTTGCAAAAATCATCGACATCACAAAACAAATCAACTAATTTACTCATGCTGGTCCTTTTTAGATTCATCTCTTTTAGTCAAAAGATCGGATCTTGGAACAGGCATTTAGTTCAATTTCTTAAACAGGATTCAGGTTAAATAACTTAACAGGTTGAACGGTAAACTTGGTGGTCAATGATAAGTTTCAGCGAACCTGACCCCGCAGTTTCCACAGTAGTTTCATGTTAGAAATTTAACAACCAAACTAGCATTTAGGTAATGATATGTCTTACGAACTTACTGATCTGTTAAATGATAGTAGATTAGAAAAATTGTTCTCTACAGGAGAACACTCATGTGCATTGCAGTTATGGATACTACAGATTAACGATAACGAAGGTATAGAAAACCGCATAATTTATGGCCGCTTACTCCCTTATAATTTTATCAATAATACTTGGTCAGGCAGTGATAAAGATACATCTCAGACCTTTGATTCCATTAAAGCTAGTGTACATAAGTTAAACCTTTATATTTCAAGTAGTCAATGTAAAGAGCTTCTTACAAAAGCTGTTGAAGGCAAGACTATTGAAGAGATAAGTACAGAGCTAAATCTGAGGTTTCATTCAAAAAAGCTATCAAAGAAGTTTGGTAGTACTCGTTTTAACAATGAAAATGTTATTTATAGGCCAGTAGCATATCTACTCAACCGTGATGCTCACTCTCCACATACCCTGACAAGCCCACATGGGAGTGCTGGAGCTTTAAGTGCATCAGTCATACAAAATGACAAACTAAAGTTATTATCCGTACTGGAAAGCTATGATATCAATGTAATAGAGATGATTGTAAATAGTCTTAATACTGACACAGGGATGGACTTTGGTAAGGCTGATAACGCTAGATTAGGTGATATTGAATTACTAATTTTCCCCACGCTTGATGAACATGAAAAGAGCCTTTTAACAGTATATTTCAATCACAATGAAGGGGTTAAAATTCAATTTGAATCTTCACAATTACCAAAATTTGAACGGTTTCAGTTTCGTCTAAGTGTTGAAAGCGGCTCACAAATTTTGCATTCCAGTATAGTTGAAACGACAAAAAACAAAGATGGGCTGTTCACTTACACTTTTGATTTAACTGAGAAGTTATTCAAATCAGCGGATAGCACATATATTGAAATATTCGGGTTTCCAGCCTCACCACCGAATGAGGGATATCTTTGTAGCCGCTACAAAGTAAGTTATGTTCGTGAAATTAACTTTAATATTGGATTTTCAGATAATAATTCTAACTCTGTAAATTTTGATTGGCTTGATAAAACAACTAATGAAAAACAAAGTGACCGCGTTGTTAAAGTTTTGACTTCTTCTTTAAAGAATCATGCATCGAATACTAAGATTGGTGGTAGAAAGGTTGACTCATGGGTTACGGTAAATCAGCAACTAAAGAACACTTTCAAAACACTGTATCCGAAGAAATCTAAAGGGCAGTTTTTCCCTAGAATCAGTGAGAGTAGTGGTGAAGGACGATTACAGTTTGTAGAGTGGTTTAAGGGGATAATAGAGAAGCACCATAAACAACATATAACTATCTTAGATCCTTACTTTGAGGATGCTGGATTGGGCTTATTGACACTTTATATTCCCTCAATGGCAAGCTGTACAGTTTTTAGAAGTATTCCAAAGCCTATAGATCCCGTTAAACCAAGAAGAAGGGATTCTGACAATAAAGTAAGCAATGGAATCAATAACCTGATAGCCAACTGTAATCATCACAAAAAGCAGCTTAAAAATAACAAACTTGTTATATATGGAATGAAAGAAGGAAGTCTCCACGATCGTTATATATTGATTCATGGACAAGATGGGCTTCCTATTGAAGGGTTTCACTTATCTAACTCATTTCAAAAAGCAGCTGAAAACTACCCCTTATTGATAACTCCAATTCCTACAGATGTATTGTATAAGGTCAATCAATACGCATTCGATTTAGTTCAAAAGTTGAATACATCTAATGAAGATAACTCACGTGATGCTTTATCTTTGTTATTTGATTCTGAAAACATAAAAGAAGAGGCAACAGTACTGTATGAACCTCTAAAAGTTCTTGATAATGAAATTGCTGGTGACTTGCTAGCTTTATGGCTCGAACAACCGCAATTGAAAGGCCTAAGTAGAGCTGACTTAAAAAATAAAATGGCAGAATTGGGTATTCTAGAAAACGAGTCACTGCATAAATTAGAAAAGAAAGGTTTTATCAATTGTGTCAGAGAAATAGGAGGGCTGGCTAATTCAGAATCGGCATGGAATATAGCTGGTGAAATATTAGCTTACACCCCAGTCGGGGATGACAACCTCACAGAGCTAAAAAAAGAGACAAAGTTTATAGCTTTTTTATCTACTTTTTTATCATCTTCGTTTCAAAGAAAGAGAACTGATGATGAAAATTATGTATCTGTAATTGATCCCTGCTACTTTAACAATTCACTTAAAGACTGTTTAAGTGATCCTATCAGGCTTGAACATTTTCACCGCATGGTCAAACATAAATGTCTTACATGGGCTGAGTTCTACACCATTAAATTACTTTGGAATAATGCCCCAGAGTTACTTATAGAGCATATTGAAGAAAAGGTTAGCTACTTAAATGATGAGTTCTCATCTAAAGAAACGATTCGGCTATCACTCCTAGGTCAAATTATTAATGAAATATCATTGAGTCAGCTATTTGGTAATGTTAATAATTTCCAACAAAAAGCATTACTCAATAGTAATTTACCTTTCCTTAGATGGCTTGGGTGGAATATTATTGAGCAAAAGCTACAAACTTTAAATGATGTTGAAGATGTGTCGACTCAAGTTTCAACCTTTAGCACTGAAGAGCAAATTCAATTCTATGGATGGGCGCTTAATCGCATGTCTAAAAGAGAAGTAAATAAAGAACTTTGTGAAAAAACAATCTCAAAATTGCACAGTTCATTACCGCCAGAAGTTCTTAATGAAAATTTAAGCCTGCTTGTTGATTCTATGAGAGGGCATATGAACAAATTAGGCTGGATGGAATTATGGCAATTTAACCATATCATTAACCCTCTTCTAGTCAGCTCTAGTGTAAAATTTGATGATGCTAGTAAAATCTGGCTAAAAGACTTATTAGATTCACTAGACAATAAAAACAGAGGTAACTCTCTTCTTTTCACTAGGGACTGTGAAGCGAAAGCAACTAATATTTGTGCTTATCTCTTTGCGTACAGTAGTTCAGAACAACAAAGTCTGTCTTTACAATTAATTGGTAAAACTCTTAATAAACAGATACAAATCATTCAACAACCTCTTGCAAGTACAACTAACTGGTCAAAATGGAACGATGCCTTAAAAGTGTCACTTTGGATTTTTGCATTTACAAAATGGTGTGAGTACTACCTTAATGAACTAGGAGCTAACAATCACTGTGAGCTAAATAGTCTAACTGAAAAAGCACGTAATTTATCCATGACAAGGCCTCATTCTGAATGGACTACAGAACAAGACTTACTTTCATTTATTGAAGAAGCTGA
>JBLIDR010000331.1:0-3600 GCA_047632655.1 Francisellaceae bacterium
AGCATCTTTTAATAACGCTCGAGCCAAAACAAGTCTTTTACGCTGGCCTCCAGATAGCTTAGAGCCGTGTTCTCCAGTAAAACTATCTAAACCGTCTTGTAATCGATTTATATATTTTTCTAGACAGACTACTTTTAAAATACTATACATCATTGCATCCGTCGCATCGGGGTTTCCAAGCAAAAGATTTTCTCTAATGGTAGTGTTAAAAACATGGTCGTTTTGAGGGACAATAACAAACATTTCGCGTAATGCTTTTTCTGAAAACTCTATTAAATCTATCCCAGAAAGTTTAATTCCACCTGAAGTTACATTCCAAAATCTGGCTAATAGATTTATGAGTGTTGTTTTGCCAGATCCTGTTGTCCCAATAATCGCAACTTTATCTTTTGGTTTGAGCTCAAAACTTATATCATTTAAGATATATCTTTTCCTATTTTTGTCGGAATCATACCGAAAAAAAACATTTTCATAAGTAATATTAACGGCCTCTTTTACTGCTATCCCATCACCATAAACTACTGTTGGCTCTTCTGAGATAACATCTAACAACCTCCTTGCTGAAGCAATCGTTTTACCAAGATACTGAAAAGCAGTCGGCAACATTAATACCGACTCATACATTCCAATTACTCCAAGCGCCAATAAAGCAATATTTGACCCGCTTAATTCTTTAGTTAAAACTAATTCGCAGGCCACCCAAACCACAACAACAATAGCGCCACCTAGAAACAAAGTCATTAACATGGCATTAACACCAGAGAAATGACTCATAGATTTTTGCTGTTCAATAAGATCATTACTATGAGTGTTTAGCTGCTGACATTTTTGCTTGTCAAACTGAAATAACTTTAACACTGCTAAACCCTGTACATATTCAACTGTTTCTGTTTTTAAATCTGCTGTTTTTTTAGTTAATTTTTGAGCTGTATTTTTAGAAATTATTGCTGAAAAAGCAGGAATAACTGTGGCTGCAAAAACTAAAATAGAAACACTTAGAATAGCAATCTCTACTGAAAAAAATGAAAAATAAAACAAAACAGAAATTGCAATAAAAATGAACGCTACGCATGGCAATAATATACGAATATATAAATTATCAAGTGCGTCAATATCACTAACAATCCTAGTTAATAAGTCACCACTCTTATATTTAATTAAATGTGCGGGGGCCAATGGCTCAATTTTTTTATAAAACCAAACTCTAATATTAGTTAATATTTTAAAAGTAGCCTCATGCGTAGCCAGTCTTTCAGAATAGCGCCCACCAATTCTCACCATTGAAAAAAATCTAACTCCTGCGGAAGGGAGAAAAAAATTAAAAGTAGAAGCGAGACTATAAGACAAACTAGCAAATGCTGTTGCTGAAATAAACCATCCAGCTAAAGATAATAAGCCAATACTGGACATGATTGTTACATAAGTGAGGGATACACCTAAAATAACCCACCATAATTGTTTTTTAAATAATTTAATAAATGGTATTAATGATCTCATGACTCTAATCCAAGTAATTGACAAGACTTATAAAATTGCCCATTTTTATCAGAAATTAGTTCCTGATACGTTCCTACTTGCCGTATTTTCCCATCATGAAGCACCAATATCTTATCCATTTTTTTCAAATTATATGCTCGATGAGTAGCTAAAATAACAGTTTTTCCTTGCCATAATTCATCAAGAGTATTAGCGACTAATTGTTCATGTTCTATATCTAAGCTGGCTGTAGGCTCGTCTAGCAAGAGCAATGGTGTATTCTTCAAATATGCTCTAGACAAAGCTAAACGTTGAGCTTGACCACCAGATAACCCTAGATAATTTTCTCCTATTTTAGTATTTAATTGATCAGGAAAATCTCGAACAACTTCATCCAAATGAGTTACTTCTAACGCCTGCCATAATTCTTCGTCACTAGCATTTTGGTTAGCAATTAATAAATTATCTTTAATCGTTGCTGAAAATAACATAGGATTTTGTCCCAACCAACTAACATTGTTATACCAATCATTCTCGCTAATGGAATATAAATTGACCCCATTTATTTTGACTTCACCAGATGTAGTATTGATAAACCTTAAGAGCAAGTTGATTAAAGTTGTCTTCCCTGCACCACTCTCACCAACCAAAGCAATTTTTTCTCCAGGATTAATCGTAACAGATAAATCTGATAATGCCTTATTTGCATCATTTTCATAGCTAAATTGAACTTGATTAAAATCAAGCTCAATTTTATTTTGTTTCGCAAATGAAACTTGTCTAGCCATGATATTCTCTGGAATATTATTTGCTTTAATATTTAAAACTTTCTGAATTTCCATAGCCGCACCTACCGCCTCTGCACGGGCATGATAATATGTACCAAGTTCCCGAAGTGGTAGAAAAAATTCAGGCGCAAGCAATAAGATAAATAAAGCACCTTGTAGTGTAATACCCCCTAAACCCCACCACATAGTATTATCTGTACCGGTATTAATGAATCCCATACCCAAATAAATAGCCAATAGTGCAATTGACGCCGCAGCGAAAACCTCCAAAACAGCAGATGATAAAAATGCAATTTTTAAAACCCCCATCGTTTTTATACGATAGTCATCTGAAGCAGAAAATACTTGCTCGGCGCGCTGTTTACTTTTACCAAGAATTTTCAGTGTAACCAACCCTTGTAATGTATCCAGAAAAAACTGACTCATCTTGGATATTTGAGCAAAATTTTTCTGATGCAAAGACTCTGCGCCCATACCAACTAATGCCATAAATAGGGGTATTAGTGGCGCACAAATCAATAAAATCAACCCACTAGTAATGCTAACTGGGAATATAAACACCAAAATTGTTATGGGCAAAAAAACCGCAATTGACATTTGCGGTAAATATTTAACAAAATAATTATTCAAACCTTCAGTTTGCTCAACCGCAGCACTAATTATCTCACCTGTATTCATTTTTGAGGCATATATTGGACCTAACTGACGAACATGCTCATAGATTCTCTCACGCACATCGAACCTCACTCTAGCTGAAGCTTGAAAGCTAACTCTCTCTCTTAACCAAGCCAATGCAGCTCTGACTATAATAATACCAATTATACCTAAAAAGTAGAGATAAATAGTTTCTAATGGTGCTTGCAAAATGTATGTCTCATAGGCAATATGAGATAAAAAGTACATTTGTAATATTAATAAAATACCACTAATGACTCCTAACCAAACAGTAGCCATAACCCATCTCTTTGACGACTTACCTTGTAATTTTAACCAATTTGAAGCCTGTTTTTTTTGTGTTTTCTCAGTTATAAAATCAGTCATCAAGATCTACATATTAAAAATATATTCCGCATTATAACAATCCACCAAACTCAATCCAAATAAAATTTATACAAAAAGTTGATGTTGATCATATTTATAACCATAAGTTAGGCATCAAGACTGTTTCTCTTTAGGGGATCTTTAATATAGAATAGAACCTCCATGTACGGACACATAGGAAGTAAAATGAAAAGTATCATGCCCATACTCTCCCCACTAAAAACTATCACTGATGTCATTGAAATCTGCTTTCGAGGCAAGGGGAAAAGAAAAAAATTATGTAAGCGAATACTAG
>JBLIDR010000332.1:0-3600 GCA_047632655.1 Francisellaceae bacterium
GTAATATAAAGGTTGCTATTGTGATGGATATGTTTGCTCACCACATTCAAAAAGCTCAAATAAATATTAGCTCACTTCAAAATGTAATTGTTACAAACATTGCTGATTTGTATCCATTCCCGAAAAAACAGGTTATTGGATTCATATCAAAAAACCTTATAAAAACTAAACCAAACTTCAACAAAAATACTGTCATCCAATTTACAAAGGCACTTAAAGCAAATAAAAAACTTTATACAAGGCCCAGTATTTCTAAAGAAGACACTCTTTGCTTACAGTACTCAAGTGGTACTACTGGTAAGCCTAAAGGAGCTATCTTAACTCATGATAATCTTGCCTCAAATATCAAGCAAGTATGGGCATGGATCAAAGCTGACTTAGATCTTTCTAAACAGGTTATTGTGACCGCTCTGCCGCTTTACCATATATTTTCATTAAGTGCTAATCTGTTATGCTTCTTCTTTGCAGGTAGTAAAAACATTCTGATTCCAAATGCTAGAGATATTAAAAATCTTATAAAGACAATGTCTAAAAATGAGTTTACAATTTTCAACGGGCTCAATACTCTTTATATGGCAATGCTCAATCATCCTGATTTTGACACCATAAATAAAGCCCGCTACAAATATTCTTTAAGTGGTGGTATGCCAATTTCGCGTAAGGTGTATTTACGTTGGCTCGATAAAACTGGCGTTGAGCTAAAAGAAGGTTATGGAATGACTGAGATGTCTCCAGCAATTACCTTAAATAAATTCAATGAATCTGAAAATGATTACTTTGGTACTTGTGGTTATCCTATTCCTGGAACAAAGCTTAGTATAAGAAATTTAGAAAATACTGATGAAGAAATAACTGAATGTTATAAAGAAGGTGAAATCTGGCTTAATGGTCCACAAAAGTGTCAAGGTTTTTGGAATGATGATGAAAATAACAAGCTCTATTTTACTAATGATGGTTGGCTCAAAACTGGAGATATCGGTTATATCGATAAAAAAGGTAGACTAACTATTTCAGATAGACTTAAAAATATGATTATTGTCTCAGGATTTAATGTTTACCCTCGTGAAATTGAGCTATGTCTACTCAAGTACAATGATATAAAAGAGGCTGCTGTCACAGGCATCAAATCAGAATCATCTGGCGAAAGGACTTTTGCATTTGTATCATTAGAAGATATTCAGAAACTAAAAAAAGAATACATCTAAACTTTACTCATTTGCAACTTTACTTTTGGGCATATATAGTCTAGACTACGGCTTATATTTTATACCTTAAATATAAATCAATAAGTAATGCAAGAAGCAACTACTACAAAAAGTTTCTGGAGCCAAAAGCGCTCAATTGTTGCTATAGCAATAAGCATACTTGCGCTTGCTGAAATTGTTGACTTAACGATTGTAGCCGTAGCTATACCACAAATCATGGGGGCCATTGGTGCAAATGTAGAAAGCATTGCTCATGTAACGACTATGTATATAGTGATGGCTGCGATATTTATTTTATTATCTGGTCTTATTATTGAGAAGTATGGAATTAAAAGAGTAGCTTTGTTTTCAGCCATCTTATTTGGCGTATCCTCTGTGATGTGCGGACTTTCAACATCTCTTACAGAAATGGTTATTTTTAGGGCATTTCAAGGTATCGGGGGAGCATTTTTACCAGCTGCAGCTCAAACATATATTGCACAAAATTTTAAAGGCAAAGATTTTAATAAGATGATGGCTATCTATACATTAGTTATTGTTATGGGACCTATTTTAGGACCTGTTTTAGGCGGTGCTATATGTGAACATATGTCTTGGCCATGGATTTTTTATGTCAATGTCCCATTATGTACCATGGCTTTCGTCGTTGTCTTTTTTTATATGGAATCTGATCGTATAAAAAAGATAAAAATTGATTATATTAGTTTCGGTTTTATGGCTATGGGAATAGGTTGTTTAGAATTTTTCTTTGACAATGGCAGTAAAAATGATTGGTTTAATTCTTTAGAGATGATTATTATATTAGCTATATCAATCATTTCATTAGGATTTTTTTTATGGCGAGGTTTACTTGGCTCATCTGTAGTTAAACTCAAAATATTTAAAAATTTAAATTTTGTAGTAGCATGTTTTTTATGTTTCACTTTTATATTACTTTTTACCGCAGCTTTAGCCTATTTCCCAACTATGTTGCAGCAAATTTATGGCTACCCTGTTGATTTGGCTGGCTATATAACAGCGCCTAGAGGCGTCGCGGCAATAATTGGTGCCGGTCTCGCTCAAGGTGTGCTGATAAAGAAGATTGGTGCTAGGAAAACAGTAAGTTTAGGCATATTTTTATTTGCGATCTCATGTTTTATGATGGCTTCTTATTCACCCATAGCAAGCAAATCATTAATAATAATGACTACGGTAGTACAAGGACTAGGTATAACCATGTTCTTTCTACCAATCATGCAGGCTGTTGTTGTAGGATTTGATGACGAAGATTTAGGTGATATGTCTGGATTATTTAATTTCTTTAGAAGTTTTGGTAGCTCAGTAGGTACTGCTTTTATTGCTACAATCATAACTAGAAACCAACAAGTCAACTTTCAAGAGTTGTCTTCAAACATATCATCATTAAACCAAAACTTTCAAAGCTGGACGCATAATTTACCAGCTTCTGAAATAACAACTGTAGCAGTAGCAAAACTACAAATAATTCATCAAGCTGGTTTGCTTAGCTACATAAACTCTTTTTATATTATAGGCTTGCTAAGTTTACTTTTAATCATAGTACCCTTCTTTCTAAAAGAACCCCCTAAAGATGCCCCTACTGTGATGGCTCATTAGTATAAAAGTATAGGAAAATAAAATGTCTGAAGAAAAATTGGATAATAATTCAAATCTCGAAAAAAAGAAAACTTCCAAGTTTTCTCCTAAACAGATTGTCATTGGTTGTAGCATAATAGCTGCAACTGCAGCAGGTATATATGGGTATTATAGATATAACAATATATTTCCAACTACTGATAATGCTTATGTTGATGCTGATGTAATAAATATTTCAGCAAAAGTTGGTGGTTTTATCCAAAAAGTATATGTGCAGAATAATCAATTCGTACATAAAGGCGATAAACTAGTCCAAATAGATGCTGCTGACTATAAACTAAAACTAGCCAAGTCTGATGCTGAAATCATTCAAGCAAAAGGACAATTAGCTGTAGCAAATGAACAAGTCTCTGTTGCGAGGTCTAATTTAATAAAATCTAGATCAACACTACAAACTGCAACGATAATGTCTGATAGATATGTAAAACTTTACAATGAAGGTGCTGGTTCATTACAAGATGCTCAAAAATATATTGATCAAAAAGTTCAATCTCAAAAATCTTCTGATCAATCATTTTCATCATTAAAACAAGCATTAATTCAAATTGATGTAGCTAAAGCAAAAGTTAATGCGGCAAAAGTTGGTTCACAAAACTCTACCCTAAATCTAGGTTATACAACGCTAATAGCACCATCTGATGGTTATATTTCTAATCTAAAAATCTATAGTGGTCAATTAATTTCTGCAGGACAATCATTGTTTGGATTTATAAATAATAAAAATTGGTGGATCAATGCTAAC
>JBLIDR010000333.1:0-3597 GCA_047632655.1 Francisellaceae bacterium
TGACAAGGTGGAGAAAGAGTTAAATAATAGACCAAGAAATTGTTTAGAATTTGATAGTCCTTCTGAAGTTTTAAATGATGCAAAAAAGATAACCAACTTGCGTTAGGGGCTTGCATCCACCATTAATTTATATTTTCACTATCGCAATTAGTTACAGATATTTTATATGTTTCAGCAATTTTTTTCATTTGAGCTGTAATACTTTTTGTATACCCATATGGGTCTATATAATTATTATCTAGCAAAGCATATAGAACATTTGGTGATGAGTATAGTTCAGGTAAAATCTTAATAATATGACTACAGTTTGGATACCTATGCGGAACAAATGTGTCTAAAAGCGCAATTCCAACATTTTGCTGCAGTAATAATGTTTTTTGAGCCCTAAGATCAATATAATAAGAAGGGTTTATTTTAACTTCAAATTTATTTTCATTTTTAGGCCCTAACTTCCAGTAAGGTTTTTGATCCCATGAGTTAGATATCGCATCCATCTTAAGCAAACTACCTTCTGTTGGTTCAAAATCAAGTTGATCTAAATATGCTTTCGTGGTGTAAACCTGTACGTCATTTTCATACTTGTATAATATTTTCCAATTATCGTGATCTATCAAGTTCAACAAAAAATCATTCATAATAATAAAATCATATTGAGAAAAAATATGTTTAGCTCTGATTCCAAATTGATAAACATAACTATAAGTAAAAGTGCTTAGCTCAATGGTTAATTCTGGGTATTCATCTTTCAATGGTTTAAGAATATACCTTGCAATGTCTTCACTAACTCCAGCAGGACATATCATTCTAATGGTTCTTTTTGAGTCTCCTTGCTTACAATTAGCAATTGTATTTTGAATTTTCATCCAACTAGGCAAAATATTACTATGAAACTCCATACCTTCATCAGAAATTTTAGCTCCGGCGCTTGTACGTCTAAAGAGGGAAATACCAAGATGATCCTCTAACATTGATATTTTTTTCCTAAATGTATTCGTAGTTACCCCTAAAGATTCAGCTGCTTTTAAAATAGACCCACATTCAATCACTTCATTAAAATAAGAAATTCCCTCCATTAAATCTTTGCTCATATGTAAATCCTGTAATTTAATAGTTTTAAAACAAGTATAGCTAAAAGATTGTTATGAGCCATCATTATTGGTGGCTCATAACAAAGCTTTATCAGCGATTCTGTTGATTCCCCTTGGAATCCAAGAGACAGTGATCCCTATATGTTTTGCTATTTTTTCAACTGTATTACGTTTGTACAGGACAAAAAATATTATAGAATAATTAACCTGTTGTTTTATATAATAATTACTAAAATATACCTAGCCTTTGAAGCTGGGTATATTTTAATAAAATTTATATAAAACAGTAAATTAAATTACTGATATTATTTTTTGTCCTGTACAAATCTCAAGGCCTGGGATACTTGCAAGCTATATTGGACTCTAAATTAACAATAATAAGGAATAATAATCTGTGCAGTATATACAATATCAGAAATATCAGCAAAATTAAGCGTGATATCCAAGACCTAATAACCCAATTAGATAGAACTAATTACAGGAGAATTTAATGACTACAGGAACAAGATCTATAATTTATACTGACGCAAGCATTTCACCTGAAAAATCTCAAATAGCCATGTATTGCGCCAAAACAAATGTCACTCATACATTGAAAGTTATGGGTGAAAATACAATTAATGATTTGGAAAAGATATCAATTATGTATGCAATGGAGTACGCACTTAATAATTCTATCAGCAATCCTCATATCTTGAATGATAACTTAAACTCCTGTAATAGAGTTGAAAAAATAGCAAAACATATAGGGATCACTGTCTCTTGGATTCCAAGGGAAATCAACAGAATCGCCGATAAAGCTTCAAGGAACGAACCGAACCAACCTGATATCACAAAGGACAGCTTACAGCTATTCGCAAAATCAATGGCACTGAAAATAAAAGCCAAGGCAAAAAATAAGGTAGCGCAAGATTCTTTTGATACAATGATAAAGCAAGCTAATCAGGCAGTAAATCAAGTCAATGAAGCAAAAAATAAAGCAAATAAAGCAACCAAAAAAGCAAATAAAGCAACAGTTAAAGCTAATGACGCCGTCGACAAAATCAATCAGCTACTTAACGGTTTGTACAGGACAAAAAATATTATCGAATAATTAACCTGTTGTTTTATATGGTAATTACTAAAATATACCTAGCCTTTGAAGTTGGGAGATATTATGAGCAAAGCAGCGAAAGAATTATATGCAATATTAAATGAGAATCTAGGTTGGAATAAGCCTGATTATAACTAATTATCATGGTGTATAAAAATAATCCAATTATCTTTTAAAAATTCACAAAGTAATCCTATTAAATGGCCAATATCTATAGAAATTAAATATGAATTCTTCTAGCTTCCGTAGAACTTTGTTTGGATATTTCAATTAACTGAATAACTTGAATGGCTTGCTCATGAGTTATTGGAAATGACTCATCACTTTTTATTGATTTATAAACATGATGATAAAACCCTGTATACTGACCTGCTTGGCTAGTCATCATTTCTTTACTGTTACCAACTGTTAGTGTTCCAGATAAGCTTTCATCTTCAACACCCCATTCAAGGTTATTCTTAGGCACCTTACCAGAACGTAAGGCATTTTCTTGTGGATCTAAACCAAATTTTATAAAACTACCTTTGTCACCATGCAAAATAAATCTGGGGACATCGGCTTTCACAACAGAACTAGAATGCAAGATAACTCGAAGCCTACCGTAACCAAAAATGATATGAAAATAATCATCCACAACCGCATTGGGTCTTTGTTTTGTAATGTCAGCTTGGACCCAATTTGGCATACCGAATAAAACTATTGCCTGATCAATTAAGTGAGCTCCAAGATCATAAAGCAAACCACTACCTTTTTTATCTTGTTCACGCCATTTTTCCATTTGAACTTCAGGCCTGAATCTATCAAAGTGACTTTCAAAATGATAAAGACCCCCTAATTTGTCTTCATTTAAAAGTTTTTTAATAGTTAGAAAATCATTATCCCAGCGTCGGTTCTGATAAACACACAATAATTTATTTTTATCGTGTGCAAGCTGTGTTAACTCAATAGCTTCAGAGCTCTTTATAACAAAGGGCTTATCTATCACTACATGCTTGTTAGCTATTAAAGATTTTTTAACAAGGTCATAGTGTGTATCAGTAGGAGAGGCAATTACTACCAGATCAATATTGGAATCAAAAATAATTTGTTCTGGTGAACTACAAGTTTTAATATCTGGATAAATAGATTTAATTTGTTCAATTCGAGAACTAGAAATCGACATTAAATTCAATTCTGGTATCCCATTGATTATAGGCGCATGAAAAACTGATCCTGCTAACCCAAAGCCGATTAAGCCTGTATTGATAGTCTTTGACACTTTGTATCTCTACTCAATTAAACTTACCTAGATATTAGTATATATACTATTTAATAACATACCCGCCAAAATAAAAATAAATGTCTAAACTATAATAATTTCATAAAGAGAGATTACATCAGTTATATCTATATTATTTTCCACCATCATTAAGCTCG
>JBLIDR010000334.1:0-3589 GCA_047632655.1 Francisellaceae bacterium
TATACGCTTAGGTTTAGGTTTAATTTGTTCTTTATCATCTTTTTTTCGTTTACCTTTAGCTAATTTCTTTTTGACTTTTAATTCTTTTTTAAGATATTTATTATCGTATACTTCTTGTTCTAATTGAGACTTAACATCTTTATATTTATCGTGCAAATGAATAATTGATAATTTACCTTTGCTTTTCTTATTCTTGGCACCAATAGCGACAATACCTGAAACAACAAATAAAATTGCAGCAACGACAGTAATGGCTTCAATTAAAAATAAACCATAATCAGCTAGATTATTTAACCACATCCTTTTATCCTCTTAATGTTCTATTGTATAGATAGATTTAATATCATTTGATAGTTTCTTAACAGAGTGTAACTTAAACTTAATCTTATCTGTTATTTTTTCTAATTTAATATTTGTCATTGAGATGGCTGAGTCACCCATCAAACATGGAGCTGTATACACAATAAGTTCATCAAACAGTTTATAGTTAATAAAACTACTCACCAGTTTAGGTCCAGATTCAACTAAAACATCATTCACATTTTTTTTAGCTAAATACGTCAATGTATACTCAAGTATTTCTTTAGCCTTAAATTCGACAGGAATTTTTACTATCTTTGCACCAGCTTGTTCTAATGCTTTCATTTTTATTTCATCATGTGACTTAGTCATGATATAACACAAGCCATCTTTTCCTATAATTTTTGATTCCAACGGTAAAAGTAAATTTTTATCAATTATCACTCTTAGTGGCTGTGACAAATCATACTTTGAATCACTGTTAGGTCTAGCATTAAGACTAGGATCATCAGCCAAAACAGTTCCAATGCCAGTAATAATTGCACCTGACATAGATCGTAATATTTGCACATCTGACCTTGAGACATCTCCAGTAATCCATTTGCTTTCACCACTAGCCATGGCTATTTTACCGTCAAGGCTAGCAGCTATTTTTATACGAACATAAGGAACTTCATATTGATATCTTTTAAAAAAACCAACATTCACAGCAAAGGCTTCTTTTTTGCATAGACCAACGTGAACATCTATATTTGCTTGGCGTAATTTTTTAACCCCTTGACCTTTAACCAAAGGATTTGGATCTTCAACAGCAATGTAAA
This sequence comes from Francisellaceae bacterium, assembly GCA_047632655.1. Lineage (GTDB taxonomy): Bacteria > Pseudomonadota > Gammaproteobacteria > Francisellales > Francisellaceae > CAJXRW01. The sequence continues at coordinate 1,122 of JBLIDR010000334.1, forward strand.
CTGTAGTTACACCCGCTAAAATCAAAGCATCAGCACAAGGGCCCGTCTTCCCAAAATGAGAGCATGGCTCTAACGTTACATACGCGGTACAACCTTGAGTTTCTTTATTTGATTTTTGAGCTTTTTTGATGGCTTGAACTTCAGCATGATAGCTGCCAAAAAACTCATGCCAAGCTTCAGCAATTATTTTGTGCTCTTGTGAAACTAAAACACAACCAACATTTGGGTTTGGCTTTGTATAAAAAATGCCTTTCTTAGCTAATTCAATAGCATGCAGCATATACGCCTGATGTTGTTTTAGATCCATCTAATCATCATCCAAATCAAACTAAGCATGACTGCTTTTATGAAATAATAGTCTGAGTAATTTTTTGCTCTTCTGTAGACAAACTTTTTTGAAAAGATTCTCGTTCAAACATTCTGATCGCGTAATCTTTAACAGCACCCATATTATCATCAAGATCAATCCCAATTTTTGGCAAACGCCATAGTAATGTTGTTAAAGAACAATCTGCTAAGGTCATTTCTTCGGACATAAAGTAATTAGTTTCAGAAAAAATAGGAGACAAAGCTTTAAAGCTATCACGTAAAACAGATTTTGCTTCCTCAGCTTTCCCTGGATTTTGTTCAGCCAAGCAAGCCATACTATGCCAATCGCGATCAATACGACTAATGGTCAAACGAGTTTTTGCTCTTAATACAGGGTAGCCAGACATTAAAGAAGGCGCAGGGTAACGTTCATCTAAGTAATACATAATAATATTCGGGTCATTTATAATAGAATCTCTTTCCTTAAGAATCGGTAAGCTTCCATTTGGAACTAGAGCTTTAAGCTCTTTAGAATCGTTAATATCTGACAATTCAACAATATTAGCATTTAATTTTTTTTCCATGATTACAAAACGAACTCTATGACTCATGGAAGAATCAGGATTTGAATATAAAGTAATGAACATTTTTTTCCTACATTTGTCTTGCTTACACTAAAGCACACAACATTTTATACGCTTTATGTTTACTGGTCAATATTGAATTCTGCTTAGCTCTTGTTTAATATTAGGCAAAATTTATAACTAAAGCGATCACAACATGGATGTATACAACCAACTAGCACAAACTATTAGCTCTCTAAGCTTAGTCATTTTGATCATTGGGGCCCTCGTAAACATACTTTTTGCCGCAGGAATCGCCAAAGACATAAGCAAGTTTACTCAATCGAAAGTCACCACTCAAATTGTCCCAGGGTCTGTTTGGGTTTTAGCGACAGTAATTGGCGGGTTCTGGGTAGCCTTAGCTTATTGGATTGTACATCACTCAGCGCTATCTAGGTAAAACTCTAAACTTATAAGGCTCTACGCTGACGTACTACTTCATACAAACCAACACCTGCTGCGACCGAAACATTTAAACTAGAGACTGAGCCAAACATTGGTATATAAACCAAGTGGTCACAAAGCTGCCGAGTTAACTTCCTCAATCCGTTACCCTCTGAACCCATAACCAAAGCAACACTTCCAGTAAAATCTTGAGTATATAACAATTCAGATGACTCATCGGCAAAACCATATATCCAAACACCACTTTGCTTTAAAATTTTTATAGTTCGAGCTAAATTGGTCGCTATAATAACTTTAACTCGATTAGCAGCTCCGCAGGCTACTTTCTGTACGGTTGCATTAACTGGAGCACTTTTATCTTTAGATATAATTATAAAGTCAACACCACTAGCATCTGCCGTTCTGATACAAGCACCTAAATTATGAGGATCTTGAATATTATCTAAAATCAAAATAAATGGGCTAGCCTTTGCCTCACCAAGCAACACTTCTAAATCATTTTCTGAATACGTAGTCAGTGTTTTACAGGCGAGACAAATTCCCTGGTGAACACCTTGATTAGATAGAGTATCTAAATTAGCTTTATCTACATATTCAACCGTTAATTTATGCTTTTTGGCATAAATAATAACCTCATCAAATTTAGTATCAGCATCTTTACCATGCTGTAAAAAGATAGTTAAAATTAAATCTGGACTGTTTTGTATGAAATCTAGACATGCATGCACGCCATAGAAAATTTGTTGCTTTGACATATAAAAAATTCTCTGGTTATTTAATCACTTATTTTTTTGCTTTCAAATGTAAAGCGCCTATAGGCACGCCATGTTTACGCAAACGGTCTGAAATAATATTTAATAAATCAAAACATTTATTTTTGCATGTATTTTCTTGATAGCCTTCTGCAAAAAGTTTATTCGCATGAACATTCAAAATACATTTAATTTCATTTAATAGCAAATGACTACGTTTATTAGGACTGTAACGATAACGGTAATTATCTAGTGGCTCAGACCATATTTGATATTTCTCTAATAAAACCAATACTATCTCATCAATGTACTGATTAGAATTACCGTTCCCCATTTGTTGATGCTGCTCTGATTGCTGCTTCAAACGAAGTAATTCATC
>JBLIDR010000335.1:0-3555 GCA_047632655.1 Francisellaceae bacterium
CACAACAATGGCTTCATTCGCATTTGGTAATTTAACTAGAGCGTAGTCAATCTCAAGCCCAATAGCTACTGCTTGATTTGCAGGCAAGGTCCATGGAGTTGTAGTCCAGATCACTACAAAAGTGTCCTCAGGAATAACATCTAATCCAAAGGCATTAGCCCATGAGCCATGATCAATAACTTTGAACTTAACATCAATTGCCGGAGAATTTTTATTTTTATATTCAACTTCAGTTTCGGCCAAAGCAGAACGACATTCACAGCACCAATGAACAGGCTTAAATCCTTTCTGTAAGTGATCATTGCTTATTATGCTGGACAATGTGCGAATAATATTGGCTTCATAGCCGTAATCCATCGTTAAATATGGGTTATCCCAGTCACCAAATATACCAAGACGTTTAAAGTCAACCTTTTGCTTTTCAACTTGAGCCGCTGCGTATTTTCTACACGCTTTTCTGAACACATCTGGGCTAACTTTAACCCCAGCTTTGCCAATCTTTTTTTCAACCTGTAATTCAATAGGCAGACCATGACAATCCCAGCCAGGGATATAAGGAGCATCAAAACCTGAAAGTGTTTTTGATTTCAACACCATATCTTTTAAAATTTTATTAACCGCATGCCCTACGTGAATATCGCCATTTGCATATGGAGGCCCATCATGCATTATAAACTTATCGCGCCCAGCAAATTTAGATCTAATTTGAGTATAAATATCTTGTTTATACCATTCTTTCAATCTAACTGGTTCTTTTTGCGCTAGATTTGCTTTCATAGCAAAAGTGGTGTGCGGTAAATTTAACGTACCTTTGTAATCAATCATTTAAACTACTTCCTATTCTTAATAATTTTCTTTAAGCCACGTATGAGCATCTTGTTCATCCAATTTTATCTGTTCCATCATATTCATAACAGAGTCAAATTTTATCTCCGAACGTAAATAATTCAAAAAGGTTACTTTAACATGTTCACCATATATTTGCTGATTAAATTTAAAAATATATACCTCTAACAATCTAATTTTTCCACAAACGGTAGGTCTAAGTCCTACACTAGCAACTCCAGTATAAAAAACATCATTAATTTCAATACTAACAACGTAAACACCATTAACAACCACATCGTGAGGTAAGGCAATATTAATAGTAGGGAATCCAATGGTGCGTCCTAATTTTTTGCCATGCTGAACTCTGCCACTAATTGCATAATCACGACCTAAGAATAATTTAGCTTGCGCCAAATTACCATGCTGGATGGCCTGACGAATCAGCGAACTACTTATCCTTCTACCTTCAAGCTTATAACTATGAGTTCTATCTACGCTAAAACCAAATTTAGAACCCATTTCATTTAATAAAGCAAAATCACCAATGCGTTTTTTACCAAATCTAAAATCATCACCTACAACCAAATGACGAATATTTAGTGACTCAACCAAGATCTTACTTATAAAATCTTCTGCTTCTATGCCACTAAAATCTGCATCAAAACGAATACAAACAAATTGATCAATCCCTAATTGTTTCAATATTTTAACCTTATCTCTCAATAAGGTTATACGTGGAGGGGAATTTTCACCTAAAAAAAATTCTTTAGGCAATGGCTCAAAACAAATTACTGTAGCCAATACATTTAGATCCTTGGCTTTCTTCTTTAATATATTTAAAACCTCTTGATGCCCAAGGTGCACACCGTCATATGCTCCAATAGTGGCAACAGTAGGGGTATATGATTTTTTGAGCATACTGTGACGAATAAACCGCATAACACTATATCTAAATAAAAACTTTGATAATTATCCGACAAATATTAATCACTTGCAAATAGGAGATTGTAATTATATCCAATTAAACTGACCTACTATACTAATGGCATGATCTTAATAACTACAATATATTTTTTTCGAAGTAATAATAGCTAAAGGCTTTTAAAAAAATCACTTAACTCTTATGAAGACTTTGGAGCTTCTAAATATCTACTATTTAACATTCCAGCAAAATCCCAGATAGCAAATTTTGTATTACTAATATTAATAGCCGACCCACCATCATCTAATAGATTTTTAGCTAAGTCTTGATGAAATTGGCAAAGTTTTGTAACATTCCAATTCTTTCCACCTAAGAAATTAGCTTCACCGGATAGCATAATATAAATACTAGCGTTACTAGGATTAGGATTTAAAGGATAGGTTTCATTATTTTTTTTAAAAATATAGGTCAAATAGTCAGCCGCTTCAGTCGGACTTCCTTGGCTATAAATAGAACCCCCAATGCTTATATTTAAGGGTAAGAATTTACGACCTTTAATTTTTGAGACCATATAAACATCAGCGACATCGTACTCTCCAGGCACTAATACCCCTGTACTTTGTGATGGGAATGGATTAGTACTGCCAGCAGAGTATGTATATGCTGTTGCCTTTAAATGGTAGTATTGTGGGAATCCATCATCAAAATAATCTGTGCCATATAAATTACGGCTATAACTTGGTGCCAAATATCCATATTTCACTGTTGGATTAGCGAGTGTAATCCCAGTAGGACAACTACCAGTGCTATTATTGTCCAAACAGGCTTTTTCTTTTCTAATACCACCCGATGCGCCCGGTGTTTGACTTTCAAAATCACTTTGCTGGATAGCAAATTCGTTAAATCCAGTACCTGAAAATTTATCACTTTTGTATTGGGCATTAATGTTATTCATCAAGATTATACTTGCGTTAAAACCACATGAAGAGGTTGTACAAAGAGCACTTTTTGTTGTTTTATTGATAGGGTACCACCAAATTGGCACATCCCCTTTATGTGGCGCTTTTATACTACCTTTTGAATTATCCGGAAGAAAACCTATAATAAGACTGTTACCATATGTTTATCTTAATAAATTAATAAGCTGAGCATACTGTGTGAGTAAATTATCATAAGCTGAAATGTTTGTGATATCGTTCAATGTTACAAATAGGCTAATTTGTTTTAAATTAGGCGCAAGAGCGTGTATTTGTTTCACATAAATTTCAATATTATTTGGTGGTTGGTTCTGCGCAACAAGTGCGCTAATCCAATCATTATTCGTACAGCTTGTAGCACTATAACTATTCGTGGCAATAGAAGTGGTAAATATAAAGATAAGCACAGTAAATATAATTTTTAATGAAATTTTTTTCATATAATCACACCTTCAATAAGGTGAAGTAAAAGAAAGTAGTAATATTTTCAGTGAAAAATTAATCATTAACTTACCTCTCCCGTTAATTTTGATTTATAATGAAATATATAGACTAACTTATAATTTATCCAAGTATAAAAGATGACTATTTATGACTGTAAAATAGTTTAAAGTATTAAATTAGACTAAACCTAAAATCAAAAAATACTAAACTCAAATTACTCCCTGTTAGCTTAATAAAGCATATTATCCTGATAAATATATATATATACATCATCGTCTACAATTTCTAGATACTGCTGCTAAACTTCAAATAAATTAGTTTTCACCAAGCGACAAATGAATACTTGGAATATAAAATATATTTATATAGCATTGCTTGGTCTGA
>JBLIDR010000336.1:0-3547 GCA_047632655.1 Francisellaceae bacterium
CACCAGTGCTTCTTCAACCAAACATGGAATCGCCCGATTAATTCTAGGCTTAGCAATTGATGGCAGTATTTCTAACATTGATTGAACTGGATTAGCTTTCTCAGTACGAACAATTTGCGATGTTCCCCAACGACTGATTAACTCTCTAAGACTATTAGCTTGGCGCAAACAATTTTCTTGAGTATCTGTCCATGTCAAAACAGCCAAACGGTACATTGCCATCGACTTAATATCATCTTTACGATAACTTTTAAGCAAAAATGTGGCGTTTTGAATATCTTTGCAGCTCTGAGAGAACAAGCCAACCATACCCAACATCGAACCACGATCTAGCGCACCTTTAATTTCTTTTTCATTAGCATCTAAATGCCAACTCATAACAAAAGGTATATGACTTGCAGTTTTAATGAATGAAGCAAAAGTTTCTAATTTTTGTTGGGGTACGTCTATATACATGGCTTTATAGAATTTGCCATTTAATGACATTATGCCATCATCAAGAATCTCTACATCATCTCCAACTATTTGAGTCACTAATGGGGGCATTAATAAATCAGCAATATCAACATCTTTTTTATAGGTTTCTGTACCGTCACCTGCTCTGCCAAAATGAGATGCCCGACCCATACGCTCAGTCAAAGGCAGCAATTCTTCGATTTTCATTTGACGCTCGATATCAGCTTCTATTTCTGCTTCACTTTGCGGGGTGGTTATCGGACTCCAATTAATACCAGAGCTACGGTCAAAGATTTTATGCATGAAGCGTAAAGTGTCTTTTGCGCCTAATGATTCACAGCGAGAACCTGTGGCACTAATCATTTCTTCAACCGAAGTCACGCTATCTTGATGAGCGTGAAACAATGTAGCATTAAAGTGCATCGGATTTTGACCATTCTGAGGTTTGGTCATTCTGGTGCTATATTTTGATTTTAAGCCCAAGGTTTTTAATATTTCGTTAACTTTGCTGGCTTTGGTATTTTCACCCCGATCATAGTCAGTTTGCTCAATTGAGCCTTTACCTGTTTCAACTGTAATAATGAAACGGTCAGTCCGAGTTAGCCCTTGGATTTTGCGTAAATCGGCTTGATGAATATCTTTAAGTTCAAGCTTGACCGCATCACAATTAATGTCATAGGTTTGTTTCGCTTTAATCACATAATCATGATCATCTGGGTCATTGTAATAGGTGGCTATGAAGCGTTGGTCTTTCTTTTTGAAAAAGGTATTTAGCTTGTTTGACATGTAAATAACTTTATCAGTCAGTTCATTTGGAGTAATAGGTTTGCCGTGTCCAAAAATTTCTATTGATGAGGACAATTCACCATCGTCACACAAAATAGCTTCTTTATCTCCTGAGTATGGATCACCATAGACAGCACATTGTAATTTAGTGCTATCTAACATGGTAACCTCTCGTGAAAAGAGACTGTTGAAAAGTTTAACTGCCATTCTATTGCTTCCTAATTTAGGTCATTTTTTTATACTTATTTCAAACGTATGATTTCAAATCCTAGACGCACTCGCTAGTAAATAAATTTTTTATTTATTTTTTTTATTCATTTTTCCTAGACATAAATATCTAATAAATACCTCGTTTCAGGACATAAAGTTTCAAATCCTAGACGCACTCGCTAGTAATTTTTTTATTTATTTTCTTTTTTTTATTTTTTTTCTAGCGAGTGCGTCTAGAAATCTATCAACTGGGCGTGTGTTAAATGTTTTATTAAGGAATAGGCATGATCAAAATTGAAAACAAGAGACTGACTTTTACTGCTGTGATTTTGACTTTAATCTTTATTGCTATAGCCAGCTCAACTTTAATTTTTAATTCCACAGGCTCGGCTAAGTCGCGCTATATTGGGATTAAACCAGACGGACGTATGGTGGTTCTGCAACATCAGGACAAGCCAAATGTTTAAGCGGTCGCTGTTAGGCTCTGGCATGCTGTGCATTGCGTTTATTACGCCAGTGATAGCTTCTACAGTATCTAAGCTAATTGATCCTCGTGAAGTGGATATAAAGTCAGCTTCTGATCATATTTACGATGGGGTGTTCTGCCATAACGGAGAAAATCCTAGAGATAATCCGCCATGGGATCCGTGCAAATTATTTCCAGATGATGATATCCCTGACAATGAACAAGATGCAAAAGTATATTTAGATAATGCTGTTGAACGCATAAAGAGCATTAACCAACAACAATTAACTATTGATACTTTAGACTCAATGGGGTTTCTTGGCACTGGTGACAGCAAAACCAGAAATGGAGCTGCATTGGAATTATTAATGTGGCAAGCTGGGTTCAAATCACCTAAAAATAGAAAAAATAGTCGTTACCACTATCAAGACTTCTATAATGGTACATACGGCTCTAACTTTCGTTATCTGATTTTACCGTTTAACTATACCACTATTAATGGCTCAGGCTGGCTACAATGCCAACCATTAAGATCTGCACCAACTTCATCACAAATAACTCAAGCCAGAAAAATACTTAACAGTTTCAGCAATATCAGCAAACAGATCACCAGAACCTATGAGACAAAAACGGCAGATGAAGAAACCGCAGAAGAACTCTATCAACGTCAATTAGCTTTTAACACTGAATACAAAGACGCTGTAGATAATTTTGACTACGATGCTTATATGGCTTATGCCGTTTCTCAATTAGACCAATATATTTCTATTCAATCAGGCTCAATATCAGGTTCTGGCTCATCAAGCTACATCAATACTGGATGCCTAACTTTACAGTCAGGCAAGTTAACGGTTTATTAGGAGAATAGTATGTACTTAATTAATTTTGAAATCACTCCATCAATCAACCTGCTATCCATTAATAGTAATTGAAGTTGTCAGATCCCATAAGGTTGCATCAGGTACGGGACAACCAATCATATCGTAATAAGTTTCAGATCTCTTAAACGGCATGCCTGACCAATATTTATCAACCACCACTTTGCTTTTGAATAAGGCACTATATTTATCTTCACCATATTGGCTATAGTCAGCGGTAAATATTTGTTGGCAAGCACCGCATCTAAATTGTTCAACATGAACCTTGTTCCCAAGGTTACCATCAAAACGTATCAGTACCATTTCATCATAGCGGTTTAGGTTACCCAATTCACACTCAGGGCAACGTTGGCCTAAGTTATAACTGATGACAGATAAATATTAGTCAATCCTGTGTAGCGCTGTTGTGGTATTCGACCACCTGTTTTAGAAGATGCTTTTGGTTTATTAACTTCAGTATCACCAACATCATGGTCATCATCATCTTTAGAGTTTTCAGTATCGGATTCAGAACCAGCTGTTTTATTATCATCTGAAGAAGTAGAGCCAGATTGATCTGAGTCATCACCTTTTTGGATATTATTTTGTAAGTCAATGCCAAACATTTCACGAATATCTTTGATTTTAAATGATCTATCTTTTAATTTTTCAGCCAATTGAATATGTAGATTAACTGCGCCACGTAAAACTATTTTCTGATCAACATTTAAGTTATTCTCAGTGAGATTATCAAATAAGGTTTTAGCTGTAG
>JBLIDR010000337.1:0-3546 GCA_047632655.1 Francisellaceae bacterium
ATCTGTATCTGACAATAAATTTTATTATCTAATTTAACCAAAAGCTGCTTAACGCTGTTAACGATTGGCGTTGACAAAAGACACTTAGGTGCTCGCCTAGGCGTTACCTTTGTCCTACATACATGGTGGTGGTTTATCACTGAATGGTGAAGGTTGAGTATCGTGAAATCAGAGTTTTTCTTGCCTGTGCGCGTGTTATCACGCCTCTTTCGGTGGTTATATTGTGAGATGTTACGTGAAACCTATGAGCAAAATAAGTGATTATTTTTTGGTGATTGTTTGCTTATTAAGGAGGAAAAAGCCTTTTTGGTGTTACTAAATAAGTAACGTAAAGTGGAATGGGTAGTTTATGCTAAGCGACCCTTTGCGGGGGAATAAGCGGTATTAGCTTATTTATCTCGCTATACCCATCGTGTCGTTATTGAGAATTCTCGATTGGTTGCTATGGATAAAAAAACGGTAATTTTCAAGTGGAAGAACTATTGTGTGAAAGAGCAAAATAGGAACCGCACTATTACCCTAACACAAGGTGAGTTAATCCGACATTTCTTATTACATGTATTACCGAGTGGTTTTCACCGTATTCGACATTATGGTCTATGGGTCGTAAAAAGAACTTGGATAAAGCACGTCAATTACTGAATGTTAACGTAGCTATAGTTGAAAGCGATAAAAATAAAAATGACGAGGCAAAAGTGCATCAGCCATTACCTTCCTTTTCTTGGCCATGTTGTGGCGCTGGCATAGTAGTTACTGAAATATTGCTTCATTTATATTTACCGCGAGCACCACCTAAACCGCTATGTTAGCTATGACAGATGAGTAAGGCTGAATGATCGGCAATGCAGATAATGGATGGTGATGGTTTGTTTACTAACTATTGACCAATGTTCACTAAAATAAAGTGATGTCATAGAAAAAATGATGATGAAAAGTACATTAAATCGGTTAAAGCGTATCGATAAGAAATTATCCCTCATACTTCACCCTCGAAGACCCAAAGACAATTAAGCAATCCTTATAAGACCGAGTTAACTTCGCGCGGTTTCCACTTTGTGGGCTTTTTAGACATTAGCCGTGGGTGATTAGCTATGATAGGTTTTTTGTGTGGCTGACACCATAAAACCTTAACTAAGTCATCCAAAATTATAAGGCGTTTTGTGCGCCGAAGCACCACAGAATTTAATACCTGAAGTCATATTAATCTAATGTCCGCTTTGCTTTTTCTAATCAAATTAGAATTTTTGACTTTATAGATTTCTGATGGAGTTTAGAACAATTCTATTATCTAACGCATGGCTGACTTTCATCGGTTCAAATGTCGCTAGATAATCTAAGGCTAAAGTCTTCTTTCGTATCATTGTTAACATTAAGCTAGTGATCATTAGAGACTTCTTCAGCTAGCCAGTAGCCGACTTTAGCATTTGTAAAACAACTAAAAATTCAGGGGACATTTTACCAATAATCACTATATTTTTGAGGGACTGGAGTAAGCTTATTACTGCCGTTGCTCATCGAACACTTGATGTTAACTTTGACAAGAAAGCTGACAACTAATGGTGCTATTTTAGAAAATTAATTTTACCATAATTGATTTATCATCCAGGATAATAAGCAATCGGCAGTTAAAGTTAAACAAAATACGGAGTGACTTTGACTTAATTCCTTCAGGGCATTCTTCCTTGAATTGTCAGGTTTTATATTGGTTTTACAGATTGTCTTATCTTTTCATCCTCAATTTTATCAACAGAAGATAACTCGAACATTAATGATTTAGCTTCAGTTAGCATCTCATCGAACATTGATGAAATATCTGCATCAAATTGAGGGGTTTCTTCAATTCCGTGTTTAACAATCATCAGCTGATTTAGTAAATTATTAGTGACATGTTGAGCACTATGAATTGTTGCCATATATATTTTTTCTTTTTCCTTTTTAATTTTTAATTCAAATGCAGATATCTCTTCATAAGATTGTTTTAGCTTCGTTGTTTTTAGTACCAACTCCTGATTTGTGGTAAATAGAGATTTCTGTGTTGTTTGTAATTTAATATATTCTTGGCCAATGGTTTTGGACGTTAAATAAGCGACTAACCCAGCTATAAGTAGTATAAAGAAACTGCCGCCATAAATAATCCACGTTGAATAATCAACTGCTTGGTTTGACACTGCACTCCTATACGCTAAAAGATTGTTTTCGACCGCTAGCACTTCTTCAAAAGAAACACGTATATCGTCCATAATGTTTTTACCCTGATCAGTAAGAACAAGTTTTAGCGCTTCCTCAGCTCTGCCAGAACGGTGTAGCTGAATTGTTTCATCTAACTCTGCCATTTTCCTATCTACTAAGACTTTTATTTGATTGATCTCTTTCTGCTGTTGAGGGTTGTCATCAATGAGGTTTTCGATGATTTTCAATTTTAATGGGATGTTCAACAATGCTGAATTATAGGGTTCTAGATAGTTTTCTTTTGAGGTTAGTAAATATCCTCGCTGACCTGTTTCAGCGTCTTTCATTACTGACGTAATTGCTTCGAGCGCTCCCAAGACTTTATGAGTATGCGTAACCCACTGGTTAGCTATCTGTAGTTGTTTATATGTATAATTTCCAACCAACGTGACAATTAAAAAAAATATCAAAGTAATGCTATAACCGAACCAAATTCTCCGTTGTACCTTCATGCAGGTTATTCCTATTTTATATTAGAAAATGGCGGTATTTCTATTATGTAGTGCTCACTAGTATTGAGTTTAGCGTATCTATATTCAATGTCCATCCTGTGCCAACAGGTGAGAATTAAGAAGTATGTGTACAAACCTTCAATGCTAAGATTATTAACCATTAAACTAGATTGAAGTTCATCATGATTATTTAATTTTAAATGAACTCAGTTGTGCTGATAAAGTTTCACCCATTCGATTGAGTTCAGCAGAACGTTCTGCAGTAGAATCTGTATCTATTAATGATTGATGCGATAACGTTGCGATGCGTTTTACACTTTCATTGATTTCATTCGCTGATAGTGATTGTTCTTCAGCTGCGGTTGCAACTTGTAAGTTCATATCGTTGATACGTTGAATTACTTCGGAAATGTCGTGTAATGATTCATTAGCTTGATTGACATTCCTAGTAGTTGCAATGGCTTTTTCAGCACTTTTTTCAATTACCGATACAGCTGAATGGCTCCCTTGTTGTAGTTTTTGGATCATTATTTGAATTTCTTCAGTCGCCTTTCCTGTTCGACTGGCTAATGTTCTTACTTCATCAGCTACAACAGCAAAACCTCGACCTTGCTCTCCTGCACGAGCCGCTTCAATAGCTGCATTTAGTGCAAGCAAATTGGTTTGTTCTGCAATACTTCGAATCACATCTAGCACCCCACCTATGTTCTCTGATTCCTGAGCGAGGGATTGAATAACTTGAGAGGCGTCTTGTACGTTTTCGGACAGTAACTTTATTTCACTTACTGTTTCTAATACTATTTTTTGACCTTTCTTGACGATAATATTTCCTTCACACGTTTCATATGCAGCACTTTCTGCATTC
>JBLIDR010000338.1:0-3522 GCA_047632655.1 Francisellaceae bacterium
TGACGAACATGAAGAAATATGGCTCATACAAAGACCCGAAATCACCAAAATTGTAACTTGGGCTGCGAGCCTTGGAGACAGAAGCGAAAACGCAGACTGGTAAAAAGTACCATTAATAGCATACTAAATAGAGCCTAATACCTTTATTGAGTGCAATCCAAAATAGTACACATACTATTTTGGATGTACTATTTAAAATGCTGTTTAAGTGTTTGATGAAGGTTTAGAGATACATTGGGCGATTGAACGTACAGCTCGTTGCTGAGATTGAAGCCAATAACGCTTGCTTGGAAGGGCATCAATTAGCAGTTTGTGCCATTTGCAGAAGTTAAGAAGGGCTGAGGTGACAGGCAGCTTAGAGCGAAAAGCCGCCGTTGGGTATATTCAATTTTTGATTGAGCTATAGCTCTAAAGGGGGCATTAACGCCACGTTAAGCGGCAAATAATAGCTGGCTAAAATGTGTGAGGCACGAACAACTGCCAGCTGTTATTTGTCCGTTTGAACAATGCTTTCAGCAATATACTGTTTGAATTTTAATGAATCCATCTTATTGTGCCTAGCATCATAAGTTGAGGATGTCCGATTATAAGTAGAGCCTTTAGCAAAAATAACGAATGCCCCCTTAAAGTGACGAGTTATAGGTCTTGTATGTTCAGGTAATGGGATTTCATAACCCTCTTCGTCAATTCCATTGTGTCCTACACTCCATACATCATAAGAAAGATAATGACCTGGCTCAATCTGTGTTAAAGCTTCTTCTTCCCTTGTTGTGCTGCCATATACCCCGCTTTGTTCTAAACCACCAGTATCCAATCTGAAATAACTCCATTTATAGCTACCATCAAAAGTTTCAAGACTTAAAGAGATGGGTCTAACAATGCTTGAGCTACCTTGAAATTCAATTTCAATACAACCAGCTTCACCAGAAATTTTTGCACCAGATATATCTAAGCCACCACCGTTTGGCATAAACACATGACTTATATTTCCATGCTTTCCTAATAAGTTGAGAATTTCGACGATATCTTCAAGTTTGTCCCACCTGAATGAATTAGGTGTTTTCCCATGGAATATAAACTGAAGTAATGCCTTCCACTGACTAATATTGTCGCCAATAAACTCTCTTGGATCATTAGAAATTTTGGTGATATCTCTAACTTGAATTAAGCTCTCTTCACTAACACCTGACTTCAAATATTCAGAGCTAAATTGTAAGAAGCGTTCAGAGTCATATAGATAAAAATTACTAACTCCCGCTTCTTTTGAAATTTCAGAAATTAGTTCCGGTCTTGGTCCTAATTTTTTATTAGCTCCTTCTTTGCAAAACCACCACCAATCCTCTTTATTATCATCTGTAACTAGTACAACATTTTTAATGTCATTATTTTTTGCGTGTTGGATTATTTGTTTCCAAACAATTAAGTCACCATATTTATTCTGATAAGTTATGCCGCCGTAGCTAAAAGAGTCGGTTCCTTTTGAAGCATCTTTATAGCCTGGAGGGATCAATGCTTTATACCGTTTATCACCTTCCGTTGAGATATCATCGATATCTTTCTGGGATTCAGGTGGTGGACCAACCTTATTTTCAAATAACTTATCGATTAAATCCCTTATCGCATCATTCTCAGAAACACTGGGCTGATCTTCTTGAAGATTGCTGAGCTCTTCCTTAAATCCCGTCACTAATTTATTTAACTCATTAAGAAATGGGTCAGGGTCGATTTTAGAATGCCTTTTCTTTAAATAAAGATTATCTAACTCTTTTTTGGTTGATGTATAAGCTTGGTCAACAATTTTTTCAACGTCTCTAAAACGTGTTTTCTGATTGGCTATTTCTAGATTTCTATTTCTTTGAAATTCAAGCGCAACGTGAAACGGCAACCAAACCCTACCTTGAAGCTGCTCTATAACTTTTGAAAAGTCCGCACGTAAGGCTTCAGGATACCTATATAGGTTAAGTAATACATTTGTATCAAATATAAATATACCGTCAGCCCAAATCTCAGCAAAATCCTTTTCATCTGGACTATAGAATCCGTTAAATATTTCTTTCATATATGAGTATTAATCCGAAGTTTGTGAGAAAGCTAACGCTTTGCTAAGCGGCAAAGGCTATAAATTAACTATTGACGCCATAGTCTCTTGTTAGTTTTTACTTTATAAGTATGGTAAATGCCATATTGCTTTTGCTTGTTTTGCCAAATATTTTTGTCTAGCATTTAGATTATCTTGATTCCATTTTTGATAACCAAAACGCTTAGTTAACTCATATCTACTAGTTTTATATACTTCTGATTTTGTATCGAAATCTTTGTTACCAATAATTCGATTTTTATCCGGTTCTAGTAACGTAAAGTTACCCAGCCTGTAAATGAAGCTTTCTTCAATATCTGTAGGGAAATCACTGCTCCATTCTTCAGATGGGTTTTCAGGTAAAACATGCTCTAAAGAACCATTATCAAATTCAAAATCTAATACATGATCGGATAAGTGGTTTTCGATACTATAAACAATATAACGTGCTAACTTAGCTGAACGTTTAGTTCTGATCGATTTAGAATAAAAATTACGTTCAAAATCTTCATCGTTAACATATAAAGGTTGTAAAAGATTAAATATATCTCGCGCACTTTTTACTGTGCCGGCATTGATTGCTTTACAAGCATCATTATACTTTGATTCCAGAGCATTAGGATTTAAGCCTGAGATAAGCATATATCTAAAGGATATAACTGAACAAATTCTTAACGTACCTATCCAGTGATCGTGATCTAAATATAAGTATGCATTTATCAACAAGGGGTAACACTGAGTTACATTAAATAAATTCAACTCTCTGATATGTTTTTTAACTTTTTCATCACCTTCCCATAGCTGATGATTAGCATCACTTAACGCGGCATAAACTTCGGAAACCTCACTCATACTATTTAACAACTCAAATGCAGTTTTTGGTGTGTTTATATACCTTTTTACTGTTTTAAATAATTCTTTTTCTTGAATTAATCCATTTTGCATCATCCAATAATGGCGTAGGAATTTTGGAAAACCTGAATATGAGACGTGATTAATAGTGACATCCCAAATATTTTTAACATGACTTTTATCTGATTCATCTACAATCGAAAATAAATAATTTTTAAGTAAATCGGTGACAGATAAATCTAACCCTCTATCATTTAAAGTTTCAAAAATCAGATAAGCACTTAAGTCATCTGTGGCTGTAATTTGAATAAATAACAAACTGTCTGAAATATACTCAACAAAAGAAATTAATGATGAAACATCATCATTTTTAAATACTTCCTCTTTAATCAGTTCTTTATAGTAATTAAAGCACTCAAAAAGTAGTTTATTACTTTTAATCGCAGACTTGATGTTTATGGGCTTTCTAAAGTTAGTTAAGTATGTTGAAAAGAAAGGATTATTACTTTCATTTAACTCTATTTTATTTTCATAATTTAATGAAGATAGTGATTTTTTACCAATAAAGTCAGTAATTAACAAATCAATTCTTT
>JBLIDR010000339.1:0-3522 GCA_047632655.1 Francisellaceae bacterium
TTCTCTTTTTTGGGGGGAATAGCCAATAGATTTCGCATTGAAAATATTATTGTGATTGCTATTTTTTGTGGCATTGTCACTTCTGTTATGCATTTATTTTTTAGCGTAAGCACTAGCTATTATTTTATTATTTTGGCATTTCTTCTCATTGGGGTTGTATGGGGTGTTGCGAATTCAGGTGGTATTGGCTTAGCTATACAAAATGTAAAACCTGAAAAAGTTGGTAGCAGTATTGGTACAATTGCAACAACATGGAATGTTGCTGGTGCAATGTCAATTGCAATAGGGAGTGTTCTTTTTAATTCAAATGAGAAGATCGCAATGCATCAAGCTTTAGTTAAGCATAATGTAAGTTTAACCGCTGACCAACATAGCTTAATTAGCACCATGTTATCTGATCCAACCAGGGCATATCAATTACTTGATCAGTTCAGCTTGTTCAAAGCACAGGAGATTATGCCTTACTTTAAAAATTCATTTTTAACTGGATTTCATGTAGCAGTTTGGTTTTCTGTTGGGGTGTTGGCCTTAGGGTTGTTAGCTAGCTTTATTTTAATAAAAAGAAAATAGAATGATTGGCTTATATCCATTATCGTTTGATAATATATAAATATTAATAAAAACCTCTCATTTGAAAAAATCTAAAATAATCCGTACTAATTCAACAGGCTGTTCGGCTGAGACTCCATGGGCGCATTTAAAGGTATGAAGTTTAGCTTTGGTAATATTGTCAATCAGAAATTGAGATTCCTGATGTAATGAGAGAATGTCTTCATCAGCATTCATGACTAATGTTGGGGATTTTATTTTATCCAAGCTATTTCGTGAGTCAAAATCTAGTAAAACTCTGGCTTGGCGTTTTTGGTCTGATATAGACTGAGGGTATGGATTATTTAATACTAATATTTTTAAAAGACTTATATTACCATCATTTGATAAAAATTTATCTCCAAATACCCAAGCCAACATTGAGTCAAATTGAGCATCGAAAGGCATATCATTTTCTCGTATAGCGATACCTGACAATAAACCTTTTAACATTGCAACTCGCCATTTAGAGGTGGTTACCAATAAGCCTAGTTTTTTTATTTTCTCAGGATGTCGTATAGCAACTTGCTGAGCGATATTTCCACCCATAGAGCTACCAATTATATGTGGGTTTTTAAGATTTAGCGAATCCGCTAAAGTCATGACATCATCAGCCATTAGCTCTGCTGACAATTCTCTGTCATCATCTTTGGTTTGACCTGATGCGCGGTTATCAAATATTAACACCTGAAAATACTCACTTAAAGGTCCAACTTGTTGCATCCAATACATATGATCACAAGTGTATCCTGCAATCAAAATTAGAGGGTGACCCTTACCATGTAATTCATAATAAAAATCCGCATCGTTTATTTTTATCATTGGCATCATTTTCTCCTAATGTCGATATTTAGTAAATCGCTTGGTTAATTGAATATATGGCATTAAATTTGAAATTACAAGAATTAAGATTTATTTAAAATTCTAGTATTTTAGATTTTATCTTCAACCCATGTTATCTTGAAAAATAATAATCATTTATATAAGATGAACGCTATAGTCGATCCTATTCCTTTATTTAATCTATCTGTTTTGCTTATTCCTGTAGCTGTTGTTACTTGGTATTATGCACGCTGGGGTTTAGGCATTAAAGGTGTAATATATGCACTTGCCAGAATGTTATTACAGCTATTAATTATTGGTTATTTTTTAGTAAGTATTTTTGACTTAGATAATGTATATATTATATTGCTTGTTTTAACCGTAATGGTGTTAGTTTCTTCATGGATAGCATTACGAACCATTCCTCAGTATCAAAAGAAATGGTTATTATGGGTCTTCATATCCATATCTTGCGGTGGAGGTGTTGTATTATTACTGGTTTTACTTCTAGTTCTAGCTTTGAAAAATTGGTATGAACCAAGTATATCTATACCAATAGCAGGCATGATTTTTGCCAATGCTATGACTGCCATAAGTCTGTCTTCAGAGCGCTATATAATGGAAATAAATCAAAATAGTAGCATTAATCAAGCCAAGAAAAAAGCACTTAATACTGCAATGATCCCTCTGGTTAATTCACTTTTTGCTGTGGGTTTGGTTACCTTACCAGGACTTATGACTGGTCAAGTTATTTCGGGCATACCTCCCTTAATTGCGGCTAGATATCAAATTATGGTGATGCTTATGTTATTTTCTTCAGGTGGTTTGTCCGTAATTATATTTTTACATTTTATACAGAATAAAGTTACTAAATAAAAATTAATTATTATACGGTTAGTACAATTTCACCTTGAACACTTTTGGTTCCTAATAAATCATGCGCTTCTTTTGCTTGCGATAAAGGAAATGATTTTGACACTAATACTGTAATTTTATCATCAGCAATTAATTTGGCTAAATCAGTTAGATATTTTTTATTGTTTTCAGCTAACATACCACTCGCTAAAATATTTTTCTTACTGGCTGCTTCTAATATTAAATCACGAGTTATAGTCGGTACTGTAATAATTCTTCCCGTTGAATTCAAAGTATCAATAGATTGTACGCCAACCTCGCCACCAACTAGGTCTATTACTAAATCTATATTCTTGACTACGGAATTAAAAGGAACCTCTCTGTAATCAATAATTTCATTAACCCCTAATTTATTTAAGAATTGGTGATGCTTTTTAGATGCTGTCGTTATAACATAAGCCCCAGATAGCAATGCTATTTGAATCGCTAAATGGCCAACACCTCCTGCGCCAGCATGAATTAATACTCTTTCACCACTTTTAACTTTACCGTGTTTATGAAGTGCTTGCCAAGCTGTAAAGCCTGCTGTTGGTAATGCACCAGGTTGTTCAGAGTTAAGATCTTTTGGTTTATAAATAATATTACTCTCATTAACTACGCAAAATTCTGCATATGAAGCTGGTTTGGTATAGTCTTCTATTTTCCCTAAAATAATATCACCAACTTGGAATTTACTAATGGAATTTCCAATATCTACTATCTCACCGCAAACATCAAACCCTAAGCCTGATGGAAGGGTTAGACTTTGAGATACAAAGCTCGAACCTTCACGAATTTTCATATCAATAGGGTTAATACCTATAGAGATAACTTTAATTAATATATTTTGAACTCTAGATAAAACAGGTTTTGAAACTTCGGTTAATTCTAAAACATCTGATGATCCAAATTTATCGAATTTAATAGCTTTATCTAAACTTTTTTGTATTGCCAACTTATAAAATTGGCGTAGGTCTGTCTATGGTTGAAATCAATACAAATAACGAGCGAGTATTCCTACCAAAACTCTGGCATAATTATATCGAAACCCCGTTTTTAAAAACTAGTTACTAAGCAGCTTGATTTTATGTTGTATATAATTCCTTATGTTATTAATGTATCTGACTTATTTATAGCAGATCAAAAATATAAAGTAAGATAGAGTGGAATCTAGGAATCTGTTGCGCATGAAATTTAGAAGGTATTTTAGTGATGAAA
>JBLIDR010000340.1:0-3506 GCA_047632655.1 Francisellaceae bacterium
ATATAGTTAGCTAAAATTTTGAAGCGAAGCGAAACGTAACCCACTGTTTTTTATCCTTGTTAAACCGCTTGTTATACACTTTCAAGAAATTCAACCATTTTATTCCACGACGACACCTCAAGTGAATTATCATAATATTTCATTAAAAACTCAAATGTAGATAATGGTGAATAATCTATTTCGACATTAAAATGTTTAAATATTGCATCAACAAGTATTGTTAGATCATCTTTTGTCATGATATGTGACATATTATTATGCTGTAATAACGGTCTCGCATAATATTGATAGTCAATTAAATAATTATGAACACCACCCGAGAATAAGTTTTTTATACCAACACTTTCATCCCATTTTTTATTTCGATTAAGCATCTGGCCCGTAATTTTCCTTTGGAAATTACAATCCTCATTTAAAAGATTTAGTTTAAGGACACAATGTTCGTTAATAACCTGTGTCACTCCCTGAAATATTGATTCCTTTGCCAAAGCAATACCTTTATCTATAGATACTCGAAAGATAAGTTCTTTTAGAACGGCAGGATTAGAGAGTAAAGAGCCTTCGATTGTATATTCACCCCAAATAAATGTTGGCAAATTGATTTTGGAATTCAGTTGGGCTACGAGACTTATTCTTTGTTTGGAGGTCATGTAATCAGCATCTATTATTGAAATAGTCTTATCCCATAAATTATGCCCATTTGCGATTACTTGGAAGAAGCCTTTATAATGATTAATGCAATCTATAAATGTATCTAAGCCATTCAATGACCAAAACACATAATTATCAAGTGATTTGTTGGTCACCTTTTCATATATATTTCTGATATATAAAGCATCATCCTCTCCTTCGACAAAAACAATTTTTTTAGCTTCTAAACAATCTAATATATCAAGTGAATCGCTATTTCCTAGTGCTTTTATAACCTTAGATTTACCTGACGGTTGAATTCCTATTTTTAAACTAACAGGATTGTTTTCGGTAATAGGTTTAATTTCTAGCTCAGTTTCCCCATTTCCGGAGCTACTTATGTGGAAGATGTTCTTAGGTTGAGTTGCTCTAATTAGACTTTCATTATGGGTAGTTAAGAAAACTTGTGCTTTTAATGAGTTTCTAACTAACACATCTATTAGTCTTTTTTGAATATCCCTATGTATATGCGAATCAGGTTCATCTAACATAATTAGATTAAGGTCAGATCTATCTTCGTGAATTGCTAACATCAATTCAATTATTTGCAAAGTGCCACTGCCTAATAGTGATATGTCTTTTGCTGTATTTTGATTTCCAAAATCAACATTTACTCTTACCTTTACATCGCTGTTTATATTTCCAATAACCTCAAAAGAGACTGTATGCTCAGATTCAAATAATATATACGAAATATCAGTTTCAAAAGTTGAAAAATTTTGACTGTTTTGTAATTTAGCAATCCGATTTCTTAGTACTAAAAAAGATTTTCTAGAAAGAATTTGCTGAATAACTTGAGGAGGAGTAACGTATTTTTCATCGGACACTAACGCAGCAACAGGTGATGCGTAGATAGCAGAAAATGGTGTTGGTAAATTTAAGTGTGAATTGAATATTTCAAAATCGAAATCATCATGATTATCGACGTATATTAGATAATTCCCCCCATTCGCTTGTTTAATTCGAATTGGGATATCCAATTGAAAACTTGGTCCGATTAACTTAATAGATATGACAATTTGATTAGTTTTATCCATATCATAAAATATGTCTTCATACCTCGAAGTACGCACAGAGGTTATTGAACGATGATCTATATAGTTATTGTTTTTTAGACCTAGACGAAAGTCCCCTAGGCGAATATTATTTTGATTATCGGCTTTTTTTGCTTTAACAATGAGCGCTCTGAAACATTCATTCCATAGTGCTAAAGCCTCAAGAATAGTTGTTTTTCCTGCGTTATTTGTACCAGTAAAAACATTTAACTCTTTGTTTAGTTTAATCCTAACTTTTCTTAATGTTTTAAAGTTGTCGATATATATTTCACTAAAATACATAGTTATCCAGTAGATGAAGTAAGTTGAAATGAAAAGCTACAATTAGTATAACGCCCCGCTAAACTGCGACAGTAGACGGAATAAGCTTTGAGCGGCTTGTTATACGCAGTTTATGCCACTGGTTGCTCTTTATTAATATGATAAACAGCAGCCCCATAAATAAAATGAAAGCCTGAAGCAACAGCAAAGAGTATTAGTTGAATAATCCCAATATTTTGGCTTGGCATAACCAGCATTAGAACATAAACAACAATATTGATTGCCAGTCCAAGACATACTAACAAGGTAATATTGAAGGTTATCCCTGGCATCTTTTTGGACTTGCTAGTTGCAGCAAGTGCGGTCGTTAATTTAACGATAAGCTGGCCATAAATAATACTTGAAGCTATTGACCAATCTGAAAGTAACAACAATTCATTGGATTGCTCTTGTGCAAATTTAACAATCACAAGAATAACAAATGGCAACAACACAAATAAATACGTGGCCATTAACGACATAGTTGCGCCTTGAGGCTTATGCCTCGTCACTGTCGCACTCCAAATCTAAAATAGCTTGTAATTCGTCGCTTTTAATTGGACGCTCTACGTGTAATATTTTGTGATTTGAAAAAGAGAAATGCTTAGCACCTTTTGTTTTATGAGCTTCATAAGACACCAGAGCAATAATTGCATCACCCGGGTCTATATGAGCCAATTCGCGATTTTGAAACCGTTTTAGCCATAGTTCATCCATTATCGGGGCTGAAAAAGATTTACGTCTTTCTATACTTTTGAAGTCCCACATTGCATCACCGAAGAAAGCAGGTTTTTTAATCAATAACGTCTCAGTTTCTTTTACTTCTCGAAGAATTTCAATGAATAAAGAACTCGGTTCTTTATCAAATCGAACTTTAGTGTTTAAGAATACAACATTATTCCCGCCAGATTTAAGGTCAATTGTTTCTCCGTCAATTAATCGTTCTGAAGCATCCACCAACTTTTTAATGCCTTCCGCTAAGCGTAACCTGTCAATATTTAACTCGTTAGGAAATTTAATGTCTATAGATTCTTTTACCTTATCTTCAACTTGTTTCGCTAAAACTTCAATGTCCTCTTCAGAGTCTATTTCATCATATTCAACCATTGAACCAGCTATGTGTTCTGGAATTTCAGACAATGCTTTACTAAAAGATTTTATGGCTGATACACAATTTAAAACACCTTTTATAGAGCCTTGTTCAACTGTAGATAATTGATAAGAAAAGTCCACCTCAGGATCAATGCTGTGACCTACGACATGAACTAATTCTTCGAAAGCACTAACGTAGTCAGCCATAACTAAAAAGACACGATCAGCACTACCCGTTGCAGGTTTATAATCTAGTCTTATTTCAAAAAATCCATCTGCTAGCATAATTTCCTCGGAGTGAACGGATTATGGTTGTGCGTAATCGTGGTAGAGCGACCTGTTACCAGGCCGACCCCACACAGATCCGGA
>JBLIDR010000341.1:0-3498 GCA_047632655.1 Francisellaceae bacterium
AAAAAGAAAGATAAGGATCAAGAAAATGACATTTTTGAGCATTATCTTGAACAATCTAATGAAAGTTTAGTTTTTATTCAACATAAAAAACGTACTTCTGTATGCTATTTAAATTTATTAACCGATGTCTCATCTTTATCAAGGCAAATTGAAAAACGTGATTATCAGGGAATTTTACTGGAATCTAATGGCCAAGAATTGTTGGTTCTTGTGGATGAGATTTTACATGAAGAAGAGTGTTTGGTTAAATCATTGCCAACACCTCTAAATAAATTAAAAATTTATGAAGGGGTGACCTTGACAGGTAATGGTGAGATATTGCTAGTTTTTAATGCGACTTATTTGATTAAGTTTTTCTTATTGCATAAAAATACTGAGCCAGAGTGAAAAAGAATATAAAGATTTTAATTGCGGAAGACTCTAAGGTTATTACAGCTTTGCTTTACTCAATTTTTAGTGAAGATAAATATATCTCTATAATTGGGTGCGCAAGAAATGGCAAAGAAGCAATAGAATTTGTGCGTGATTTAAAGCCTGACTTGGTTACTATGGATGTACATATGCCAATTATGAATGGGCTTAATGCAACATCAGTAATTATGGATGAGTTTCCACTACCTATAGTTATAATTAGTTCACAGGTTAATAATCTAGAATTAAACACAACATTTGATGCATTAAATATGGGTGCTTTAGCTGTTATAGAAAAACCTAAAGATGTTTGTGGAAATAAATTTGATGAGTATAAGTATAATTTGCTAAATACTATTCACGCTATGTCTCAAGTTAAGGTGATTAGGCGTCGAATTAATAAAAATATTTTACCGTATAATTATAGGTATTCTACGTGTTTGGAAAAAGTAAAAAATAACGTGTATGAGATTTTAGCACTAGGTTCCTCTACTGGTGGGCCTGAGGCCTTGATGTATATCTTATCACGTTTGAGATTTGATTTTCCTGTGCCTATCGTTATTGTGCAGCACATAAGTGAAGGCTTTATTGAAGGGTTTGTAGCGTGGTTACAAAAAGGTTGTCAACTTAAGATTTCCATTGCAAAAAATAATACTAGTTTAGCGGCAGGTCATGTTTATTTTGCGCCAGATAATCAGCATTTAACTATTATTAGAAAAGATAAGCCATACATTAAATTAATTAAAACAAAAAAAGTTGATTATTACCGGCCTTCAATTACAGAGTTGTTTTCTTCATTAGCCAGAAGTTACCCAGGGGTTTCTGTGGCGGGTTTATTAACTGGAATGGGTAAAGACGGGGCAGATGGTTTGCTAGCAATGAAGCAAGTTGATAGTCATACTTTTATTCAAAATAAATCAAGCTCTACAGTGTTTGGAATGGCGGGTCAGGCAATGAAGTTAAATGCATCAAGTGAAGTGTTAGATTTGGTTGATATTCCAGTATTTTTAGCTAAACTATTTCAGTGAAGGCGAAAAGGAATTTGTGATGGGTAAAAAAATATTAATTGTAGATGATAGCGCTACAGCAAGAGCAATGTTCAGGATGTGTATGTCTGAAAATTCTGAATATGAGATTATTCAGTCCGGTGAGTGGCAAGATGCTTTGCAGAAAGCTATTGATGAAAAACCTTTTCTTGTTGTATTGGATTATAATATGCCGGAAAAATTAGGATCTGAGCTTGGTAAGTTAATGCAAGAGCAAGGCGTTAAAGCTCATTTCGTTTTAATGACCGCAAATACTCAGCGTTCCGTCATAAAGGAAGTAAATGATCTTGGCTTTTCTCAAGTTATTGAAAAACCTGTTTCAGTTGAAATTATGGAAAAATTATTAAGCGATTTTGAATGATAAATTTATCAGCCGATGAGGAAGATGCCTTAGCTGAAGTTTGTAATGTGGGTATGAGTAAGGCTGCGAAACAATTATCATTATTGCTAAATAGTCATATTAATATAGCTCCACCAAAAATAAATATTTTAACAGCTCAGGAAATGATTGATGATAAGCTGTTTCAAACATATAGGTTATACTCATTTGTCCGACAGACGATATCTAAAGACATAGAAGGGAATGCAGTATTAATATTTAAGCAAGAACAAACTAGTCTGCTAACACAAGCAATTATCGGCACAACACCTCAGCTTTCCGAGCAAGAAGTGCGAGCTTGTGAGCAAGAAGCTATGCTTGAAGTAGGAAACATAATTATTTCATCATGTATGAGCGCAATAGTTAATATGTTATCTATAGAAATTAGGATGGGCGTTCCAAATTACCACGAAGATAAGATTACTCACTTGGTCGAAGGTAGTTTTTCTAAATCACAGGATGATATCGCGGATATTATTTTAATTTCCACTGAGCTTGAAACGCCAGGAGAAGATATATCAGGGCGGTTGCTATTAATGTTGTCTGTTGATTCAATTAAAAGTCTTCTGGAAAGTGTGAAAGCTTTATTAGGGCAATAACTTGAATGAATAAGGCATTGGGCGCATATGAGTCATCCTTTATTTTAATGCCGATGGGCTTGTTTATTCTGCGTAAAGATCAGACAATTTTCAGCTGGAATGTTTGGATGGAAGAAAATACCGGCATAAAAACAAAAGATGCAATTGGTCAGAACTTAAAAGACTTATTTCCAGATATTGGTTATAAACGGTTTGATTTTGCTCTGATGATGTCTATAGATTGTCATAGCCCTCAAGTTTTATCAGAAACTCTTAATCACTACCTTATTCCTATACCAATAAATGAATCATCGTATGACAAAATCAGCATGATGCATCAAGATGTAACGTTAACTCCTTTGGATAATGAAGGTGAAAATCTTGTCTTAGTGACTATCCAGGATGTTACGCGTAATGTTCATCAAAAAAATACTCTCATGGCGCTTGGTAAAAGATTAGAACAAGATAGCTTTCATGATATTTTGACGGGAGCATATAATAGACGTTTTTTATGGGACTGGCTTGAACGTCAAATTGAACAGGCGCGTCGAAAAGAGTTTAATATTTGCTGTTGTATGTATGACCTTGATAATTTTAAGCAAATAAATGACAAATATGGTCACGATTTTGGTGATGAAGTGTTAATTAAATTTTCTGAAATTGTAAAAAATTGTGTTAGAGCTACAGATATTTTCGCTAGATATGGCGGAGAAGAGTTTGTTACGTTGTTGCCTTTTGTCGATTTTGAACAGGCTTGTATTCAGGTTGAGCGTATTTTTATTTCATTGTCAGAAATTAAAATGAAAGCTGGTAATGATATTGTTACCTTCACAGCAAGTTGTGGTGTAGCGTTATGGAGCCATGAGAATCAGGTTTCAGCTAATGAGTTGATTAAGCTGGCCGATGAGGCAATGTATACTGCAAAAAAAGCAGGCAAAAATCAGTATCGAAAAATGGAATTTTAGACAAAAACCTTATAAAACTAGACAATTAGTTATATATCTCTAGGGCCTGTGTGGCTAATGATGTTTTTGTGATGTGAGTGTATGAGGCAAAAATACAGCATTTAATTAGTTATGTTTTG
>JBLIDR010000342.1:0-3497 GCA_047632655.1 Francisellaceae bacterium
TGTGTGATTAAGATATCTTGTTGTATTTTATATATTAAAAGAGGTGGTGATATTTAGAAATGTCACCTTAAGATAATAAAATAATTTATATATAGCACTACTGTGCGAGGCGATTTATGCTCATCAGAGCGGATTATTTGTGCAATATCCAGGAAGCTCTTTAGAAGTCGAAGCCCAAAATATCTTGTTATCCGTAGGACGAATCACTGAGATTCTTTTACCGTAAGTGGCTAGCAAAGATTGATCAACTATACAATATCCTTATTATTGACTAATTTTAGAGTTACTGAGTTAGCTCTAATTCAATGAAGTTTTTGAAAGGTATAGAGCGCAAGTTTAAAAGGTTTAAATCATTCTTCGCTAATCATTGATTCACCTTTACTGAATTGCATTCAAGATATGCCAAAGATTATCATCATGTAGAAATTACTAAGATGCTAGATTTCGACACAGGACCTAATGGCTTTGCTATATTTCAATGCTTACATCATGGGCAAGATGAACATGCCGTTAGCTTCAGCTGTAAAGGTGTTAATCAGCTTTGAAAACTGTCCTCTTTATCCCAGAATAAGGGTCGAAAAATGACGGCCTAAGTTATAATAAAATACCCTCTGAAATTTAAGATGTGAAAGCAGGCGTTAAAATTTATATTCAGTTTTATATGATCATATAAAACATCCTCAAACATTAGAATACAAAAAGCCAATGGATGTTTACCAAGATTTCTTCAATACTCAGCTGAAAAAGCTGCCTAAGAGTAATATGATATTTAGAAAGTGCGTCTAGACAACCATGGTATTATACTACAGATGAAAATTAGTGTTATAATACATCGCTGTATTTTTACAAAAGAACCAATATGAACACGAATAGCTTTTCAACTCTCCCATTATCAAAACCAATGCTACATAACCTTAATGAGCTTGGTTTTAGCGAAATGACACCGGTTCAAGCGGAAAGTTTGCCGCATATTTTAAAAAATGAAGATGTCATTGCTGAGGCAAAAACAGGTAGTGGTAAAACTGTGGCGTTCGGGATTGGTGTTTTAAACAAACTATATGTTAAAAAATTCAGGGTTCAATCACTGGTGCTTTGTCCAACACGGGAATTAGCAGATCAAGTTGCAAAAGAATTACGTCAATTAGCAAGAGCTGCACATAATGTGAAAATATTAACTTTGTGTGGTGGCGTGGCATTTGAGCCACAGTTAGGATCACTGCGCCATGAGGCGCATGTAATTGTCGGAACACCTGGACGTGTACTCAAACATTTAGATAAAGGCTCACTTTCTTTGAATGATTTGGAGTTATTAATATTGGATGAAGCTGATCGTATGCTTGATATGGGTTTTATTGATGACATCAAACGTATCATTTCGTATGCGCCAAAGCGTCGCCAAACATTGCTTTTTTCAGCGACCTATCCAGAAGAAATTGGCTCATTAAGTGCCTCAATACAAGAAAAAGCCGTAAGCATAAAAACAACCTCCAGGGAAGTGGCAAATAAAATCACAGAATATTTCTATGAATCAAAACCGAATGAAAAGCTATCAGCCTTAAATAAAATATTGTGCCACTATAAGCCTAAAAATGTCATTGTCTTTACAAATATGAAATCTCAAGCACAAGAAATTTCAAATCACCTTCGTCGTAATGGTATTGATGCATTAGCAATACATGGAGATCTAGAACAATATGAACGTAATGATGTTCTCGTTCAGTTTGCGAATGAAAGTTGTTCTGTTTTGGTTGCAACGGATGTGGCAGCAAGAGGATTGGATATTAAAGATCTGGCAATGGTGGTGAATTATGATTTGTCTCACGATGAAGTGACTTATACTCATCGGATTGGTCGAACAGGTCGCGCAGGAGAAACAGGCATTGCTGTCACCCTATATTCTGGCCTGGATGCACATAAGGTCGGTGACTATCAAAATGATACCCGTATCTTTAAAGATGTTAGCGGCTTAAGTGAAAACAAAAACTTTAGAATGGTAGCATCTAACATTACGTTAGTTATCGAGGGCGGGAAAAAAGATAAAATTCGCCCTGGTGATATTTTAGGTGCTTTGACAGGTGAGCGAGGGATTGCCGGTAAACTAGTGGGTAAAATTGCTGTTTATGACCGCCAAAGTTATGTTGCTATTGAGCGTAGTATGATTGAAGAAGCGCATGCTTTAATTCAACATGGCAAAATTAAAGGGCGTAAATTTTCCGCTTGGATTTTGAAGTAATGTATATTTCTTTACATGATAAAATGGGAACCCTACTCTGATCAAGTGAGAAATCCAGTATGGATTATGGCTATTATTCTAATGAAAGATTTTCACTCTTTAAAGAGCCTCTTCGTAAATGTGGTTTATTAAAGTATTTGATTACCCTTAGGAAGAACCGTTGAGATCCTTTTACGGTAAATGGTTAGCGCAGATTCATCAACTAGAAAATATGCTGATTATTAACTAGGTTTAGAGTTACCGTGTTAGTTCTGATTGCAATCATGTTTTTGAAAGGGGTACATTAAACCCTCAATCGACCACTTTCAGTCTTTATCCCTTGATTAGCTATATACCTATGTATGTATTACGTTTAACTTGGCAGAAGAATTTACTTAAATTAGTCTCTGTTGAATTGCCTAAATATAATTTAGTAGAAAGTCTTAGCGCTGAATACCCAGATGGATTCTATGCCAACTCTGGTAAGAAAGAGAAAGTACCAACTAAAAACTATAAAGGCCTAATTCGTTACTTGACTAAATACCTAGCCTCACCGCCGATAGGTATAGCCAGAATTACTGACTATGTTGATGACGAAGTAACATATCATTATAAGGCCCATAAGACTAAAAGACAGAATATGAAACACTAGACGCTATTAGCTTTATTGGCAGAATGGTGCAACATATTCTGCCTAAGAGTAAGTAATTATGGATTACAATCAACCTCTAATTTTAAGAAATGGTTTGAAATTATTGCTAGAGTTGCTGGTGATCTTATAGATGCTACTGTCAGCTATGCTAAGCGCATTAAATATGAGGACTTTTTCGAAGGGGTGGTTAGCAGAAACCGATTATTGTGTCGAAATTGTGGGCATGAAATGGAGTTGCGGCAATTATATCATCCTGATAAAGGTATTCTCTGGGATTTACAGGATAGGCTTTCAAAAGGGGTAAGGATTTAATATTTGGCAATAGTTTTAACATTAACACCAAACTTTTCCGCTAACTCTATATTTTTAAAAGTTGATGATTGTATAGCCGCTCTTACATGCTGGTTAGTTTTAGTATTTGAGTGATAGGTCTGTGACATCTTAATATCCTTTTTGCTAGGAAATATTGAAGGTTTAGCAGGCTATCATTCATAAATCCTTAAAAATGGCATAACGTGGTGAAACTACACAGGTAAGGATATATGGAGCATATTTGTATTGGCAACATTGAGGGTAAACCTTAATTGGGATTATGACAGACTACGTGAAATGGCAAATAGCCATATTGAAATT
>JBLIDR010000343.1:0-3475 GCA_047632655.1 Francisellaceae bacterium
GGCAAAGAGAAAATATAAGAAGCTAAAGCCAAGCCTGAAAAAAGCTACTTTGTGGCTAAGTAGGATAAAGCAGAAGCAACCAATACTCTTTGCTCATTGGGCGCTCCTATGAAATGGTTGAATAATAGGAGCCGTATGACGGGAGACTGTCACGTACGGTTCTGGGCGAGACTGAGGGTGAGATTCCCTTGGTCCACTCGACTTTCAAAATTATCCAGAAGATATAAAGATTTCAAAATCTGTTTAAGGTTGCTTAAGCTGCCAGATATGTCTAATGAAATGGCTCATCTCGAGGTCGTCTCTTTATTATTGTCCTGTACAAAATTCTGGCATTACCACTTTTTCAGAAAATCTAATATTTTTCCATTTTTCCGAATCTTCAGTTAAGCCGCCCCTTGTGGTTTGTACAAACAGAAATAATTCAAAATGCTGCATAAATATAGATCATCCGAAGATTTGGAAGAGTTAGGTCATATCAAAAGTACAGTAAGATAGGGTATAATACTAAACAAAATTAGTTAAGTTTACGGTTCCCTTGCGCTATTTTACGGGCAAGGAACAGCTAAAAAGGTCTTATTTTGAGCAAGTTTAGAATATTCCATTCAAAAGAAGTTGAAGATGTTGAGCATGTGTACCACACCACCTTGGAGCATAAGGTCAAAGGACTTGTGACACCATTTCAAGAGTTCATGAGCAGACAAGTAACAGCTAGTATTTTTTTGCTTGTATGCACTATAGCGGCATTAACTTGGTCAAGTATACCGGTAATATCATCCTGGTACACTGATTTTGTGAAAATTTCAATAGGGTTTCATATTTCTGACTTCATGATATCAGAGCCTCTCCATTTTTGGGTAAATGAGGTTTTACTTACGTTCTTTTTCTTTTTAATTGGAATTGAAATAAAACGTGAATTTTTAGTTGGAGAGCTAGCTAACTATAAGATCGCTATTTTTGTATTATTTGGAGCAATTGGCGGCATGCTTATTCCCGCTAGCATTTATTTTATCTTAAACATGGGCACCCAAAATCAGTTGGGGTGGGGTATTCCAATGGCAACTGATACCGCGTTTGCTCTAGGTGTATTGACGTTTTTTAAAAATAAATTACCCGAAGGGGTTTTTACGTTTATAGTGGCGCTTGCAATTATAGATGACATTGGCGCAATACTTGTAATAGCTATTTTTTACACCGCCCATGTGAATATATTGTTACTATTCACAGCTTCCCTATTGGTGGCTTTACTTGCCTTATTTAATTATGCAGGATTTCGTAAACCATTCATTTATATTGCTATTGGTCTGTTAGTATGGTTGGCTATTGAGGGCTCTGGTATACACGGAGCAATATCTGGTATTTTGGTTGCATTGATTATTCCATCAAGACCTGAGAAAGGGCCCAGGGAGTTCATTAAAAAAGCAAAAACTCTTTTAAGATATTTTGAAAAAAAGGAGAAAACATTCCCAGTTCTAGAAGATAAGGAACAGCATAGCGTATTTGAGAAAATGCAGGAAATATCTAAGCAAGCTACAACACCATTACAGCGCTGGGAAAGTAAACTAGAGTTGCCTATAGCGCTATTGGTGTTGCCTATATTTGCATTTGTGAATGCAGGGATACCTGTTAATTTTCACTTATTAGATAATGCGTTTACAAATCGTGTATCATTGGGGATAATACTGGGGCTAGTTGTCGGAAAGCCAGTTGGGGTACTGCTGTTTAGCAGAATAGCATTATGGTGCAACCTCGGAATGATGCCTGATAAAACGCGATTCAACCAATTAGTTGGAGCATCTATATTAACAGGTATTGGATTTACGATGTCATTGTTTATGTCTAACCTTGTCTTTTTTACAGGCCATACTTTACTAATGGCAAAAGCTGGCATTTTATTTAGCTCTATTATTGCTGCGATTCTAGGTATTTTATTTATCCTATTTTCTAAAAAACGGCGTTAATGAAATCGACTAGCTGCTACTAAAGCAAGCTAGTCTATTTCATTAACGCCAGGTGAATGGAAAAACAACTGGAAAACAGCCGTGTTAAATGCTGTATAAATCACGCACTATATTACGCTTCCAACGACATTACCCGCGTGTATCTAAAAGCCGATTAAAAAATAGAACAGCGGCAATTTAGGTAGTACTAGTTATGCTTAACCGAATGCCATTGTGTTCCATTTGACCCCTATGAGGCTGATATTATAAGTCCATTAACACCACTTGTTAGGACAACAGGGTAGAAGTTGCCATTTAATCCGTTTCTGCCTTCAGAAATTCTTATCGATGTTTGGGGAGATGAAGACGAAGAAATATGTGCAAATACACTTTGAGCACTTTTGGCGCTAAAGCCATAGTAGTAGCTTTTATGGCTACCCGTGGTGGTAATGACATTAAAGTAGGTGCTGGGTGTAGTAGCTGTATTTATAGTGTATCTAATATTGGAGTTAACGGGTAATAGTGATGTACTATTGCCATAAATAAGCGAATTTGATACTTCCATATTACCATTACTAGCATTACTAGTATTATTGACACTTGGCGTCTTTATTAGAGTTTCTGTGCCATCAGCTTTATTGAATACAAGTTGTACTGGAAAGCCGTTAGTTAGTGAACCCGATGTATCACTTTCAGATAATCTGATTCCTGGTAAGTCAGACTCACCGCTAAGTACATTTATTACGTTATCAGGGATGACGCCTGGAAGAAATAGTAGATCAGTAGGGGGGGTATTCAGGATTAGAAATGAAAAAAGCTGTTTAGCCCCTGGTTGGGTTTGAGCTGTATAGGCAATTTTTTTTATGCTGGAGGGCATTGGAGAATTTACTGGTCCGAATGTTATGTTTTCATACACTATATTCCCATCGGAGGCATAAGCTAATGCACTCATTGATAAGGATGCGATGTAAGCAATTAATATAATTTTTTTCATTTTTAAACTCCTGTTACTTTTGACCTTTATGTCTTTGTTGTTATGTTTAGCTTTATGTAGAGCTTGTGAAAGTTTTCATTTGCTCTGTAACTTTTTTCATATATTCGTTTAATTAAATAATTTATTTTGAGCAGAGTAATGATTAAAAAAAAATAGTCAATATTTATTTTTTGATGGTTATGTGTAGCGACCCGCTTTCATAATCACGCCGAACTGCACTCATCGCTTTTTATAGGACCACATTAAATGATTCTATAAATTATCTTCGACCCACATTAAATGACTTTATAAATATTTGGGACCACTTTATTTGAATATGAGACCACATTAGTGATTCTATAATTTATCTCTCAACCAAATAAACCGTGACCTAACGGTGGGCAGGTGTGGAACTAAAAATAATTAGATATTTATTAGTTTTTTTATAATATGATCATATTATTCAGGCATCAAATATTTTTTAGTTGTCAGCTTGGCTAAGAAAAAAAAGAATCTCAAAACAAAAAACCAAAGCAAGTTAAAGTAACTGAAGAGCAAGTGCTTA
>JBLIDR010000344.1:0-3474 GCA_047632655.1 Francisellaceae bacterium
TTGTAGTTAAACACTCGACGATAAAAGAATGGATTTGCACAATCAGGGTGGCTATTGAAGCCGCATCAGTATACACAAACTTATTTACACCATGCAAAACGTTATACTGTAAAGCGTTAAGTTTTAGAGGTAGTGAAATTAAACCTAGATATATAAATGACAACACTTTATCGCACTTGATCATCAGTTTAAAAAAACGCGATGACTTGAAACTGAAAAACAAAAATACTGAATGTATGTTTTCAGATTATCTAACCCCACTTATGCTATTACTTTTAGAAACCGGCCTGAGGCCAATGTACGCACTCTCGCTTAAATGGTCAGATATAGATTTTAAAGAAAACATTATAAATATCCGACCAACACAAGGAAAAATTAAGAAGAGCCAGGCATGTAAATTGACCAATGAACTAGCATTGGTGCTGGCTGAATGGAAAAAACACACAATACATAATAGAACTGGAAATTGGGTTTTCCCATCACCGCAAAATAATACTCTCCATCTAACGACTTATAAAACAACATTCACAACTTTTAGAAAAGAATATGGCTTAGATTTGGTTATGTATGAAACACGTCATACATTTGCGACCTTAATCACTAAAGTTTATAAAAATTTACAAACAACTAAAGAAGCATTGCACCATGCCGACATTAGGACCACAACCCGTTATTCATCTGCTTTGAAAGAAGATTTAATAAAAGCGGCGGATCAAACCTCCAAACATAACTCGTTTTTTTCCAATTATAAAGGAGGCTCAGCAAACGTAAATACAGTAAATTGCTAAAATATTTGAGTTTAGTAGCGCTGTAGATTTAAAAATAAGCCCCTGCAACCAAGTTTGTTATAGGGGCTATGATTAATTTGCTAAGTAATATCAGCGTAAAGTACGATTGACTATAATTTTACTGTTATTAAAAATCGCCCGAATTCTTTAAACTGATTATGGCGGAACTTAGAAGGATGTTTAGCTGGTTTTATTACAAAGTCCCTATTACCGTCAGGTTGAGGGTTTACTTCCCAGTTATGATTACAGTTTGAGCGACTTATCGAAAAACAATTGTTATCTCTTAGTATCCACTGACTTT
This sequence comes from Francisellaceae bacterium, assembly GCA_047632655.1. GTDB lineage: Bacteria > Pseudomonadota > Gammaproteobacteria > Francisellales > Francisellaceae > CAJXRW01. The sequence continues at coordinate 1,090 of JBLIDR010000344.1, forward strand.
CGTCAGCTTTTACTCCACAACAAGGGCAACATATCAAATTTTCAGAATTTTTAATTACCTTTACAAAATTTTTCCCTATATTAGCTAACGTCGAATCTATTTCTAGAAAATTATCTCCTCCGGTAAAGCGTAAATAATTAATGAGTTAAGTAATCAGATCTTTTTGGAATAAAATTAGTATCGCTTTTAAATGATAAAGCTAACTTATACTGCCAAAAGCCTTTTTTACTAAAAAGATAATGACTATTACACTTTTTCTCCACAATCTGTGAAACTAAAACTTGGAGTAAACTATAATTTTCTGGCAGCCTATAAACTCCAAAGCTCTCTAAACGGTCTGTTTGTACCCATATATAGCTACCTATTTGAACAAGCATTAACATCTGTTCAGGGTGATTTTGGGGGAGATTTTCAAAGTGTACCTGTTGATTAATCGGCAACTTTTCAAAAGTTGACTGCTTGGCATAAATCCAAATATTGCTTATATGTCCACTTTTTAAGTAGGTCATTAAAAATGAATTACTGTCTCTAGCAAGTTCACTTTGGAAACTTGTAGAGTCCCTCATTAAATTATTAAAAATTGAAACTGCATTTATCTGCGACTTGATTTGAGCTTTTACAACACCTTTAAGCCAAGTACTACTTTTTTCACTCTCTGTATAATCAGTAATTAACGCCTTGATATTTGATATGCGAACGGACTGAATTGTACTTTTTTCAGAGCTGTTGTTTTCGACTTGATTAATAGTATTTTTAATTAACTTATCGATATCTTTTATCATTTTGTACTTAGATTCACTAGATACTAGATCAAGAATATTACGAAAATCACGTATTATAATTTCAACAGTTAAGCTGTCTACTCTAGTGTTAAATAAAGTAACGCAAGACTGCCATATATTTGATAGCTCCAGAATATTACCGACTTTAGTTTTTGTCACTTCGTCTAAAGTCATCAAGCTAGCGATAAGCCTTTGTTGATACAGTGTGACATTATCGGTATTCAAATTGCCACCTTCATGACATAAACTGACTTGCCGGTATGTAGTAGCTAGTTCCTCCTTCGATGGTGCCCAACAGCCAGTAAATAGAATCTCTGGTAGTTTTTCAGATAATTCATTTAATGATCGACTACAATTTATCGATGTAAAATTGCTCATTTTTAAAAGTTTCCTTCTAAAGCAGCTTCCGCTTCCGTGATCGATGGCGGACTCATAATAAACCTAAAATCAATTCGCCTATTAGTGGGGTCTGAAGTAGCAGTATCATACTCATGCCCTGGAACAGGTCGCCCTTCACCATAACCACTTACACTAATTACTGGTTGGTTATTGCTATTTTGTATTTCAACCAAAACAGGTTCTTTCTTAGCAATTTCACGATAAGTAAACATTGCTCTGTGAGCGGATAATACCCAGTTATCTTGGTATTTCTTTGCAAGTCGCCCACCGATAGGTACATTATCAGTGTGTCCCTCAACAAAAATAGAGTCTATTTTTCCTTTCGTATCAGCAACACAGCCACTGTTTTCATTTGTAGGTGGATTAGTTCCATAACAGGGTAGAATAGCAGCTAGTACTTCCGCTACGACACCAAGACGCTCCACCTGCACTTGATTCAAGTCAGCTTCACCAGTATTAAACCGAATCGCATTTTCATTTAGCCTTAAAACTCCGTGTTCAAGATCAATATCGACTTCAATATCTAGTTCTGACAAAGACTCTTTTATATTATCGAGCATTTTAGAGCGTGCAGCATGATTACCTTTGAGGCTTTCGGTATATTTCTCTAATTCAGCATACTTTTTTGCTTGTTCATCAGATGCAATGAGAAAATCAAGTACGAAGATGGCTAATGTGATAATAAATATAAACATTAGCCCTGACATAAGATCTGACACAGCCATCATATAGCTTGTATCTTCATTACTCCGCTTTAAAATCACGCGGCACCACTTATTCGGTTATTCGCAAGAGCAATATCTTTAACTAAAATATTTACCTCTTGAATAGCTTCAACTAGGTGCGATGAGACTTTACTAGCATCTTGATCTAAAGACGACATATGGTCATTTGTCAATTTGGCATAATCACTCAGCCCTGTATGTAATTGAGATAAAGAGCTATCTAAAGCTTCTTTAATGGTCTTCCCAACATTACTTTGCTGCTCAAGCATATGCTTTAGCTTTATTATGGTATCTTTTGATGAGCCACTAGAATCTGAAACATCCTTAGCGACCTCCTGTATCCCATTTAAAAGTGCTGAATAGTTTTTAGCTAGCTCTGCTGAATGAGTATTAGCTTCTGACATGTGGGCTATGCTTTCCCTCATGCTCTCTGATGTACTATTAAAGTCAGATAAGCTTACACTTGTAGACTCATGCAA
>JBLIDR010000345.1:0-3453 GCA_047632655.1 Francisellaceae bacterium
ACTCTCTTTGGCGCCTGCGGCACGTCGTTCCTTTCATTTATAGCACGGGCCTACCTCGTACTACTCGACACCGACTTCGTCTATCCTTGTCTCGCAGCAGTGGTTTTGAAATCATAGATACCGAAGATATTTTTGCGCAAGTACTTGCTGGAAAATTACACTTAGCATTTAAACCAACTATCGGAGGCATGGATCAAGAGCGAAGAAAAAATATTCATGAACAGATACAATCACAAACAGTAGCCATAAGAGCTGTACTCGCCTTAAGTAAAAAATCTTTAGAGGAGAAGAGTGCCATGGATTCGATTCAGATGAACTATATTCACAATAATGAAGAAGAACAATCTAGCGAAGAAAGAGTTGACCCACAGTTGAGACCATTAACAAGTACTCAGAGATTTTCTAGCGTCTCAAGACCAATTTCTGCTGGGAGCAAGCCAATTCGCAAGCCTCTACCTGCTAATACTAACCCTTCTGATGATGAAGAAAAAAAAAGATAGCTGTGATTATAAACCTATATTATCAAAAACATTATAATTGCAAGCGCTCTTTACCAAAACCCCTAACTAAAAAGACCAAAACCTGCTTTGTCAGAGATGCTGACAGTGACCTCCGACTCAATAATTATTCCAATTTCAATATTATTGCAAACTTAATTGTTGTTTAAGCAACAAAATTTTATTGTGATCACAACTCATAATCCTGACTTAACTGACTATACTTAACAATCTTAGAAAATTATATTTATAGTTTATTTTTTGGTATCCACTAAGCTTGATTATAGTTTTATATACCAAATTTTAAGCTTACATATAATCCCAAAAGGATAGCACCTTGAATAAAAAGTTTTTATTTCTAGATTATCGTTGGATTCTAATTTCGATCTTGTTGATTGCATCGGTCGTGAATTATTTAGATCGATCAACGTTAAGTATTGCAAACTCTGTAATTGCTTCAGAATTCAATATAAATAGTGTAGAGATGGGATTCTTACTTTCAGCCTTTATGTGGCCCTATGCTCTTTCCAGTCTACCTTCTGGTTGGCTGGTTGATAGATTTGGTATAAATAAAATATTTTTATTTAGCATCATTTTATGGTCACTTTCTTCAATCATAGGCGGCATGGCGATTGGGTTTGCCACAATGTTCGCAGCCAGAATGCTACTTGGCATAGCTGAAGCACCTTTTTTTATTATTGCTGGAAAAGTTGTGCAAAATCTTTTTGATCACAAAGAAAGAGGCATGGCAGCTTCAACTATTAATCTAGGACCAAGAATTGCAAATGGAATCGCCCCGCCATTTTTGGTCTTCCTGATGGTTTTCACTGGCTGGAGAGGAATGTTTATAATTTTAGGCGTTACTGGTTTTTTAATTACATTGTTATGGTTAATTTTCTATCGCAAAGACAAGGGGATAGTCTCCTCTAATAAGAATACACAAACTGCTACGCCAGATCAAAAATCAAGAAAAGTAAGCTACTTAAAACTGTTTAAACACCCCACCATGATCTGGATGATTATTGGAAACATGGGCTCTTCCTATATGTTCTGGTTATATCTAACCTGGCTTCCAGATTACCTTATTAAAGTAAAACATTTAAGCCTAGTTCAAACTGGATTTACTGCCGCAATTCCATTTATCGTCTCTATTTTTGCTGTGATGCTCGGCGGGTATGTCTCTGATAGGTTAATTAAAGGTGGAATGAATACTATTAAATCCAGGCTTATCCCAATAATAGGTGGATGTTTAATTTCTGGCATAGCTTCAATTCCAATTAACTATGTCAGTAGTTTAACAATGACGATGACACTTATCACCATAAGCCTATTTGCTTATAACTTAATTCCAGGGGTTATCTGGGCGATGGTGGGTGATTTATCGCCAAAAGAATCAGTTGGTTCTTTTGGCGGTATTCAAAATTTTGCTAACTTTATAGGCGCAACTATGGCGCCCATTGGAACTGGATTAATCTTGTATTACAGTGCTGGTAATTTTAATTGGGTCTTCATCGTAAGTGGGATTTTTTGCATTATCGGCGCAATTAGTTATTCATTTATAAGACGACCGATCACTTATGAAGAAATTGCTAGAATCGATAAATAAAATAGCCAGTATTTATTCATATTTTATTCTTTTCAGACAAGAAACTAAATCTAAATAGACCAAAACTCAATTTAATTTCTTAATATAAATAATAAAAACCGTTAATTGCATATGATAAATAAATTAACCTGATTTTTCAAATAAGCTCTTTATTTAGCGTTTTTAAACACTCTATCGGCACGGTAACTGGAACGAACCATTGGTCCAGAAGCAACTTCTGAAAATCCTTTAGCTAATCCAACAGTGCGATAATAATCAAACCTTTCTGGTGCGACAAAACGATCTATGGCCAAATGATGTTTAGTTGGCTGCATATATTGGCCTAAGGTTAGTATATCCACCTTAGAAGTAATTAGGTCATCCATTAATTTTTCTATTTCTTCATCAGTTTCACCTAAGCCGACCATAATAGAAGTCTTAGTTAAAATTTCTGGTTTAGTTTCTTTCACATACTTTAGTACATTTAATGTCTGCCAATATCCAGCTCTTGGGTCACGCACAGCATGAGTCAAACGCTCTACTGTTTCAACGTTTTGAGCAAAAACATCAAGATCAGTGTTTATAAGTTTATCAATATGAGATTCATTCCCGTTAAAATCAGGGGTTAAGACCTCCACCTTAATATTAGAGTCCATGTTTTTAATCGCATCAACCGCATCAGCATAATGTTGCGCCCCGCCATCTGCCAAGTCATCTCGGTCAACAGAGGTTAACACTACATATTCAAGTCCCATAAGTTTGACACTTTTAGCTGTATTTTGTGGTTCATCTTTATCTAGCCAACCTTTTGGATTTCCAGTGTCAACTGAACAAAACTTACAAGCACGAGTACAAACACTGCCCATCAACATAATAGTTGCTGTACCATGCGACCAACATTCATTAATGTTAGGGCATTTAGCTTCTTCACATACTGTCGCTAATTTATGCTCAGAATTAATAGATTTAATTCGAGTAAATTCTGCTGAAGACTTTTGTTTTTGCATCTTTAACCATTCTGGTTTCTTAATGCGTATTTCGTTTATTTTTTTATTTCTCACACCATCTTTAACAGCATGAATACCCTGCTCATTTTGATACTTTTGACCACTTTCGACTCTAATTGGTATATCTATTAGTTTATTCATATCTTCAACCACTGATAACATAAAAAGTTAAGTTAATATGATATTTAATATTAAGCATTTAAGCAATAATATAATGTCTTTGACTTTTAAAAACTGAGGAAAGTGTAGCGCCACTCATAATAAATTTTGGTCATCCTTGACCAAAATCGAATCGTTTACCGCTACAGCCATATTACCTCAGACGTCCTCGTCACCTGCTTGCTTCACAAAACATCACTCCGTT
>JBLIDR010000346.1:0-3443 GCA_047632655.1 Francisellaceae bacterium
AGAGATAATATGAAAAATATCATGATAATTGGTGCAGGGCAATTGGGTAGTCGGCACTTGCAAGGTGCGTTACTAAGTGAATATGCATTAAATATTACGGTAATAGATCCATCAAAAAACTCACTTCAAGTTGCAGAGTCTAGAGCGGCAGAAGTTAAATATGGAAATAATGAAACCAAGATTAACTTTTCTCAGTCAATAGAAAGTGACTTGCAAGTTGATATTTGTATCATAGCAACAACCGCCAACGTCCGATTTCAAGTATTCAAAGAATTAGTTTCCACATGTACCGTTAATAATATTATTTTTGAAAAGGTTTTGTTTCAAACGGAAAAAGAATATGAAGACACAGAAGCATTGCTTACTTTAAAAAATATTAAAGCATGGGTTAATTGTCCAAGGCGTATATTCCCTACTTATCAAAAAATACAACAATTATTATCCATTGAAACAGAAATTTCAATGGATATGGTTGGAAGTAATTGGGGAATGGCTTGTAATAGCATCCATTATATCGATTTATTTTCATTTATTACAAATAGCACTGATATATCCATAGATTTTTCTCAATTAAATAAGGAAGTCACTCCTAGTAAGCGAGGAGGTTATTATGAGGTAAATGGTATTATTAAAGGGCAAGACTCTAAAGGACAAACGTTCAAATTAGTGTGTTTTGAAAGTGATAAGATTGAATCTTTAGTCGTTATTGCATCCGAACACTTTAAAGTGACGATTAAAGAGACTGGTGGTGAATTTATTATTGAGGAAAATGGACAGGTACTAGTTACTGACTATCACCCGTTATTTCAAAGCCAATTAACACATAAAAATTTAGAGGAAATAATTGAAACTTCTAATTCATCACTCACAAATTTCAGAGATTCAAGTAGACTTCATATTCCGTTTATTTCTGGAATTAAGCAGCATATAGAACTTGCTTTAGGTAAGTCCTTATCTTGTTGCCCAATAACATAAATTAAGGAAGTACACATGATCTGGTTAATCGGTGCAGGTGGGATGTCTATTGACTACGCGAAAGTATTAGATGCGCAAAAAAAAGACTTTATCGTTATTGGTCGAGGTAAATCCTCAGCAAAGTTGTTTGAGGAAAAAACAGGGCATAATGTTTGTGCAGGTAGTTTAACGGTATTTTTAAGTCAAAAACCAGAATTACCAGACGCGGCAATTGTCAGTGTGGGGGTTGAGCACTTGTATAATGCTACTAAGGAATTACTTGAATATGGTGTTAAGCGGTTGTTAGTCGAAAAACCAGGAGGCCTCACGTTTAACGAAGTTAAACAATTAGAAGAGCAAGCAATTTACTGCAAAGCTTCAATCTATATAGCTTATAATCGCCGATTTTATAGCTCAGTTGCAAAGGTACTAGAGTTAGTTGAATTAGAAGGCGGCGTTACATCCTTTAATTTTGAGCTAACTGAATGGAGCCACATAATCGAGAAGTTAGATAAATCAGAGCAAGCGTTTTCTAAATGGTTTATTGGTAACTCTACACACGTTGCAGATTTGGCGTTTTTCTTAGGTGGCAAACCTAAAGATATCTCTTGCTATTCTGCGGGTCAATTAGATTGGCATCCAGCATCTTCAATATTTGCAGGTGCGGGCATATCAGATAATGGGGCACTATTTAATTATGATGCTAATTGGGAGTCGGCTGGCCGTTGGTCTGTTGAAGTATTAACCAATGAAAATCGTTATATATTAAGGCCAATGGAATCGCTGCAGGTCCAAGCACGTGGCACGATAAAACAAGATCCGGTAGATATAGATGATTCATTGGATACTAAGTTTAAACCTGGTTTATATCTTCAGGTTGAGTCATTTTTGAAAAATGATAACAAGTTACTCTGTTCAATAAGCGAACAGGCATTGTTGTTCCCTGTTTATTATAAAATGGCAGGGTATAAATGAGGTGTATCGATAAGTATCCGTAATCGCGGTTTACCATTAAAGCCATTTTTCGATATTAGCCTGATTCTGGTTTAGCTAATCAAAGTCAAGAACTCCGTAGTTAAAAAAACTTAAAACGTAGCTTATTGCGGCATCTTTTTTAAGGGGTTCGAAGATTTCCTATAAAAATTATAGTTAACGGCGATTAACTGCTAAGAGAGTTTAGCTTAATTCACTCTTCCATTCAGATTGATAAGGGATAAATGTTTGAGTAAGTTTTCGGAGAAAATAATTAAACTAGAAGTGGTTTTTAATTGTAGCCCTGAAAATATAAAATGTTGCTTAGAAATTGCTGTTTTCTTTAATTCTAGACTACATATTTTACGTTTTTGACTTTAAGGAATATTTGTTTGAAACAAATAATAATATTTTCACAATCACCTACAGATATTCAATTTGTATTAGCGATCATTACAGACTCAAAATTTCAAGGATGTAAATTTGACATTATAGTTACAGCGAAGGCATGTTTGGAATTCCTCTCAACAATCAAATTCGACAATAATGTTACGTTTTATGATTTCACTGTGAAATCGAAGGGGCGGCTGAGTACAATTTTTAACAATCTATGTGTCAATAGATTAAAGTTATGGCAGTTAGAAAAACAATATTGTACTAACCATCACGTAAAAGAAGTATTCTTTTTTTCTAACTACTTTGACATTCTCACGGTGAGTTTTTATCTACGGAATTTAGGCAAGTTCAATTTTATATTTTTAGATATATTTAAAATTAGAAGAAAGGTAATAACTGACATTGCAAGACTACCTCTCATTAAAAGGCTAAAACTTACCTTTCTAATGTTAATGTTTGTTGAGAACCTTCAATTTTTCTATGAAAACGGTAAAGATTTAGTTGGCATTAGTTCGGATAAACTATGTGACTCACTAGAAGCGTATAGATTTGAGCTTAACAACTCACTGTACACGGCCAGTTTGTATAGGCCAAACCCTTTAGCATCGTATAAAAATGTTCTTTTGTATGATACTGATTACAGCTCTCTTGGAGACGATGTTGCTGCCGAAGCTTTTAAATTGCTAATAGCAGTAACTGATATATTAGAAGCAAGGGGTTTTGATATATTTGTAAAACAACATCCTCGTTTGGGAGGGAGTGGAATAGTTAATAGATGCAAAGAAGCTAATGTTATAAATACCGAAATACCCTCAGAGTTCATCGATAGGAGTTTTTTTAAGTTCGAAATTGCCATCGCTTCTGCCGCGCTCAAGTGTTCTAGTGTGAATGTTAATGCAATCTCGTTAATTAAAATCTTGGATAAAGAAACGTCAACTAATTTAAAACCTCATATTCAACAAATGGAAAATTTTGAGAACGTCACTCTGGTTCTTAATCTCGAACAGTTCTACGCGATGTTATCGTAAAACGGTGTCCGTCGTTAGGTCCACCAATGTCTTAAAAATAAGAAGTTACAGACAATAAGGTTTTCAACTAATGGCAACACTCTCACCATCGGT
>JBLIDR010000347.1:0-3431 GCA_047632655.1 Francisellaceae bacterium
GCCCCAGATGTTAAAATCATTAATAGAGACAAATACTTGCATTTACTTTTTTTATTAACAAAAAAGTAAATGTAACTAACCATAAGATATAAAACATATGGCACCGATTCGTTAAATAAGCCGGTAACCCTATAAAAATAAGGAATATATGCTTTTGGTATTATATAACCAACTTGATGTGTATTTTGGTGCAACATTAATAAATCATTTGGAATACCAATATTAAGGCCAATGTTCTGAAAAATTGCATAACCTACGTTCACTAAAAAAAAATATTCAATAAAACGCCTTAATAATATCTGTTTATTATAAAAGTAATTCAGCAGATACCATGTAAAAACGAGTGACAGAATAAAAGAAACATCTATTAAATTCAGTTTTCTTGAAAAGAATGAGGCAAATAAGATGTAAATTGTAAAGACAAATGCGGACACAAAAAAAAGAAAACTATCTCGGTATGCAACTCTTAAAAAAAGAGCGTTAGGGATCGCAAAAAATCTCAATGGAATACTCAAAACAGCAGAATATGAAGGGAGAGATATCAATAGCAGTGTAACAAGGTTTCCAATAATCATTATCGCTTAATACTTAAAGCAATAAATCTAACCCAAAATTTTATAGAAAATAATAACAAATCTAATCCGTACAGATTATCCATAAAAAACTTTAAGCCTGTTGCATGTGAGTACAATATTTCATCATTGGGTATATTATCATTATTCCCACCTTCAAAATGGTGCCAGTTATATATAACTTTATTAACATAGCCTATTTTTTTTTCTGAGAGGATAAGTTGTCGGTGAAAGTCTACATCGTCAGTCCGATTAAAGTTTGAATTAAATTTAAATGTTTCAAAACAACTACTTTTTCTAAATGGTGACGTACCTAAAAGTAACCAATTTTTAGCTAAAGCGTTTAGATTGATCATTCCATCTTGTGCTATTGAACGACAAGAGGTTTCCTTTCTTGACTCAGCAACTAGATGCAAATAATCACCAAATAGTACATCTAATTCCCTAGAACAGAACTCTCCCTTTATAGTTTTTAATGCATCACTAGGTAGAGTGTCGTCACCATCTAGCAATATGATGATATCATTCACAGCTTCAGCAACGCCTCTATTCTTAGAGGATGAGACTCCTAAATTATCATGATTAATTAACACTTTAATATTAGAATATTTAACATCTTCCTGTAAAAAAAAAAGAATTTCATGATCTTCTTTGCTTGACGATGCATCATCAATAATAATAATTTCATCCTCTATTTTCGCCTGTTCTATAACACTTTCGATAGCTCTCAATAATAAATGACCTTTATTATAATTAGTTACAACAACAGTGACATTTTCTAAAGCCATGGTTACTCCTATTTTGATCATATAAATACAAATAATAAAATGTTAATCTTAGAAACCTAAGTATAGGATCAAGAGAAGTTCTAAATTTTGGCAACAGCATTACTCCACCAGTCAGTAAGATCACCATTAAATAACTAAATAAACTCGACTTTAGTATTGGAAGTAAAGGAAAATCAAACTAAATTTTAATTAAATACTTTTCAGTAATAAATGACTGATAATATGAGTACTGATGTAAAAAAAAGTGATAAGTTAGCATCTTTTTTTCACCGACCACTTAACATACGAGAGTTATCATCTTTAAATTCGTAATTTTAATTTCTTAATGAACTTTGGTTATCCAAAAACCATTGATAAGCCTTCAATAAACCGTCATCTAGTGAAGTTGAGTGTTCCCATCCCAATGATTTAAGTCTAGCAACATCCATTAACTTACGTGGTGCACCATCAGGCTTTGTCGCATCAAACTTAATATCACCGGTATAACCTACAACATTCGCTACAGTTTCAACTAATTCTTTGATTGTACAATCAACACCTGTGCCTACATTAATATGGCTCAGCATAGGTTCTGTATTTTCATCATAGGTGGATTTATCTAAATTCATTACATGAATCGAAGCATCTGCCATATCATCAACATATAAAAACTCACGCATTGGTTTTCCACTTCCCCATGCAATAACGTCTTTATCACCATTTAATTTTGCTTCATGGAAACGACGTAATAAAGCAGGGATAACATGGCTATTTTCAGGATGAAAATTATCATGTGCGCCATAAAGATTTGTCGGCATTACGCTGCGATAATCTCTATCGTATTGTCGATTATAACTCTCACATAGCTTGATGCCTGCAATTTTAGCCAATGCGTATGGTTCATTAGTTTCTTCTAGCGTACCTGTTAGCAATGCGGTTTCTTGCATTGGCTGCGCGGCCAATTTTGGGTAAATACATGAAGAGCCTAAAAAAAGTAATTGCTGGATATTAGCCAAGTGTGCGCTATGAATAATATTGCATTGAATTATTAGGTTTTCATAAATAAAATCTGCTGGGTAAGTGTTATTAGCAACAATTCCACCCACTTTAGCCGCAGCTAAATAAACTTGACCAATTTTCTCAGTTTGAAAAAAATCAACAACGGCTTTTTGGTTAGTCAGGTCTAATTCAGACCGTGTCCGTGTAATAATATTAGTATGTCCACTTTCCTCAAGCTGACGAACAATTGCCGAACCCACCATGCCGCGGTGACCCGCAACAAATATTTTTGTATTTAGCCCTGTCATACTGTTAACCCTGATTTTCAATTGACATAGCCACGTTATGGCCGTGTGCTTTAAGGAGTGCGTGTTGTTTGGCTTTACTTAAATCATTCTGCACCATCTCAGCACACATTTCTTCTACTGTAATTTGTGGTATCCAACCTAATTTTTCTTTTGCTTTTGAAGGGTCACCAAGTAAGGTTTCAACTTCTGCCGGGCGGAAATAACGTGGGTCAACACGCACAATAACATCTCCAACTTTCAATGCTTCTGCATTATCACCAGTAATAGACTCAACTGTCGCGATTTCATCAAGACCTTCACCAGTGAATTCTAATTCAATACCCACTTCTTTAGCTGATAACGACACAAATTCACGTACCGAAATTTGCTTACCTGTTGCTATAACAAAATCATCGGGCGTATCTTGCTGTAACATCATCCACTGCATACGTACGTAATCTTTAGCATGTCCCCAATCACGAAGTGCGTCCATATTACCGAGGAATAAACATTTTTCTAAACCTTGAGAAATATTCGTGATAGCGCGGGTGATTTTACGCGTAACAAAGGTTTCACCGCGGCGTGGTGATTCATGATTAAACAAAATACCATTACAAGCATACATACCGTAAGATTCACGGTAGTTAACAACTATCCAGTACGCATACATTTTTGCTACTGCGTATGGCGAGCGAGGATGAAATGGGGTCGTTTCTTTTTGCGGTATTTCTTGTACTTCACCGTATAGCTCAGAGGTAGATGCTTGGTAGAATTTTGTTTTCTTCTCTAAGCCTAAAAAGCGGATA
>JBLIDR010000348.1:0-3427 GCA_047632655.1 Francisellaceae bacterium
CTCAGCTGTGGCAGCTTGTTTGTCCAATGTTGGTCCCGGTATTGGCGCTGTTAGTGTTAATTATGCAGATTTACCTTCATCTGCGCATTGGTTCCTTGATGCCGCAATGTTGATAGGGCGTCTTGAAGTATTTACGGTATTAGTTTTATTTACGCCAGATTTTTGGCGTCGATAAAGTAACTTTTTTATAAATTATATTTCTCTAAATTTAACAGCATTAACTTCATTTCTATACCTCCTGCAAAACCAACTAGTTTACCATTGCTACCGATAACGCGATGGCATGGAATAATAATTGAAATTGGGTTTAGACCATTTGCCATTCCTACTGCTCTGGCTTTCTTTCTATCACCAATTTTTTCTGCTTGTTGAGCATATGAAATGGTTGAAGCGTATGGAATTTCAAGTAACTGCTGCCATGCCTTTATTTGAAAATCTGTTCCATTTAGGACTAACGGCAAGTTAAAAATAGTTCTCTTGCCATGAAAGTATTCACCCAGTTGTTTTTTAGTATCCATAATTACAGTATTTTTTGGTGATTGACTGAGGCTATTAATAATATTATTGCATTCGCCGTTATTACGATCATTTTCCCATAATACGCTATGAAGACCCTTTGTAGATGCAATGATAGTTAAAAGACCTACAGGTGATTCTAGTTCGTCGTAAATAGCATTTATAGGTAAGAATTTAACCCCTCTCAGTTTCTTCATATATCGTTTCCTATTGGTATGCTCCAAAGTAAAATTGCAGCATATATTTCCCATGGTATCCAGTTAACTAAATTTAATTGTTTGATTTTATTTGTAAGATTAAATTTGATTCAGGAAAACTTTTTGGATTTCTAAGTGTGCGCATCGCCATATATAACACTCTCCATCGGTCTACACCTTTCATTGTTAAAAGTCGTTTGCAGGTGGATTTAAGATCAGCTGTTCCATCAATCCTTGGATCACTAGCCATATAAGTGAGATAAAATTCTTCTGTATTATATGTGTTTATCATTTTTATGTAAGTAAGCTATTTGTGAATAATAATATCAATAGAATAAAGTACGGCTAGCCAGAAACGATATTCAATTATTATACCTGTGTTTTTATTGAGGATGTGGTAACGAGATAATTTTTTTATTAAAAGGTTCTAGTATAAAAAGAAAGTAAGAACTTTGCGATGATGAGTTTATGGAGACTAATTCTGTTGCATAGGTTAGTGGTTTATATTTAAATCGTAATGGCTATTTATTTTCTTTAAACCATTTAATTGATTTTTGAGTATATAAAATACCTATCGCAGCAATTGTTAAAAGAACTAAGGTAAATATTAAACCTGGGTTGAGTTCATGGTGATAATTCTGAGGCAGATAAAACATTAGGCTAGCATACCAAATTATGGCTAATATAGTATATATTGTGATGGCAACCCTAATTCTTTTTCCAATAATAAAAGCAACAAAAGCTAGGATGATATATGCGATAATATCAGCTGATATTAATGGCGTAGCTCCAATTACCATAGAAGAAGTAAATAACTCTAAAAGCCCTAATCCGCTTACAGCGTATAGCATCCACTCTGCAGTGATAACGCGTTTTGGTTTAGAAGTTTTCATGTTAATTCCTTGTTCTCAAAAATTAATTGTGTGAACTACATGTGCATGTTGTAGTTTAAGTTATACAAAATCCACAAATTACCTGAAATGATGATAGCTAAGATAATGAGCGTAAAGTTCAATGTGCGCGAACTCCATTTTTCATCATCTTTATTATCATTTAATCTCATATAAAAAATTACTTGAATGAGAAATTGAGCTATAGCTATAACCGCAAGTGCAAAAAATAATGGCTTACCTGTGAAAATTTCAGATTGAACAAACCAATAGGCAAGTAAGACTGAAATTAGAGTAAGGGTGAAGCCAAAAATATAAGATTTAAGCAGCATTTTGGCTTTTTCAGGTTTGGCTGTTGCAAGGTCTTGGACATTAGACATTTAGATTACCCTCATTAAGAACACAAATATAAAAATAAATAACCAAATTAATGATAAATAATTACCATATAAATTGAGACAAGTCAGCCTTGTCTTCATTTGACATGTTAATCCGACATCTGATAACTGTATAAATAGTATCAGAGACCATGCTAAGGCTACCACTACGTTAAAGGCAAAAAACTCTATCAGAATAAAATAAATAGATAAAAACCCGCTTGTTCTCCAGCTATAGCCTGCGTCTGTTAATGCATTAAGACTACATAATAATAGAATGATATAAGCTAGCGCGGCAATAAAGGCAATTGCTAGCCAAAGCATGACTTGTGATTTTTTAGCTAAATTTGCTTGAACATATCCTAACCCATTTGATAGGTTCATGATAATAATAAGGAATGTCAGTAATAATACAAATGGAAGTGAAGCGACTTCATTGATACTGATTGAGCCATAAACATTATCACGCAACACGACAAATGAGGCAAATAAACATGAAAAAATAATACAGTTTGTTAAGATATAGACCCATACGCCATAGATCACTTTTGAGTCAATATCACTGTTCTGATGTTGTGAAGATTTTATTGACATTATTGCGCTCCTCTATTGTATGATTCTTCAATTTCTTTAACTTCAGAGGCTTTGACATAGTAATCAGTGTTAAAGTTAAATGACCTTGCGATAACTAACGCAATGATAGCAACTCCTGTTACTGCTGCAAGCAGTGACATTTCCCAAATCATAGCAAAACCAAATACACCACCAATAACCCCTATTAAAAAGCCAATTGACGTATTTCTAGGCATGTGTATATCTTCGTATACCACTTTTTCTTTAGGTTGTCTTTTATCTTTTTGTTTTTGTTCCCAAAATGGATCAATACCCTCGACCACAGGTGTATGAGCAAAATTATAAAAGGGTGCAGGTGACGGGATTGACCATTCCAATGTTCTGCCATCCCAAGGATCACCAGTTGTGTCTTTTAATTTTTTGCGTTGTAAAATTGCTACTATGACTGAAATTACTTGAGCTGCAATCCCAAAGAGAATAATAACAGCTCCACAAGCAGCGACTATTAAGAATGGATGCCATCCATTTCCTGCTGGATAATGCTCTAGACGTCTTGTCATTCCCATTAGGCCTAAAATATATAAAGGCATAAAAGCAACATAAAAACCTACAGCCCAACACCAAAAACCAGCTTTACCCCAGCCTTCATGTAGTCTGAAACCAAATATTTTTGGAGCCCAATAGTAGACCCCCGCAAACATACCAAATGCCACACCACCAATGATAGTATTATGAAAGTGAGCAATTAAAAATAGGCTGTTATGCATTTGGAAATCCACACCAGGAACGGATAGAATCACCCCTGTCATTCCCCCAACTGTGAATGTAACGAGAAATGCAATGGTGTACATCATTGGGATTGAGAATTCAATGC
>JBLIDR010000349.1:0-3420 GCA_047632655.1 Francisellaceae bacterium
ATTCAACATCAATTATAATGAAGTGTTTTTCTTTATTTAGAGGCACTACTGCCGACCATTTACTGTTTAATAATTTTTTGGGAGAAATTTTATTCAATGTGTTTCCTACATTAATTAATAATTTAGTTAATGCCTCAAATATGCTCAAATTGTTAAAATTTAATTTTTTATAGGTAACATTTATGATTTTAACGGATTATTTTCACAATATTAAGAAGTTGAAGTGGCTCAGGACGAAATAATGCATGTAGTACTCATTATCAATAATTAGCCTGACGTATTTAAAAACTAAATTTAAGTCACTATACCCAGAATAGTAGCCAGTTAGGTAAGTAAAGCAGGCAATGAAGTTATTAGATTAAAATGCATTGCTTACTAAAAACCAACCAAATACCTTACAAAAATTCAGTGGTCTTTACGTCATTTAGATTAACTAAACGAGGATCTAGGGCTTTGACATCCTGATCACTACTCGGCGGTTATTAGCCCGTGTGGTTTCATTGGTATTAGGTGATACATGCCGTCTCTCGCCATGCCCAGTGATTTCTATTCTTTCTGGCGCTACGCCCATTGAACTGAAAAACGCTTTTATCTCTGCAGCTCTGCGGATAGAAATTTGTTTATTGATCCCACGCCCACCAAAACTGTCTGTATATCCGTCTAGTAATACCAGTTCTAACTCTGTATCTTCTTTTAGGTATTCGCCAATCATTGCTAGACGTTTTTGTGAGTATTTAGTCAATTTAGTGTTGTTGAATTCATATACGAGCATAGTATAAGCTATATCTTGAAAACTATAAGGTAATAAATTTGCTACACATTCAGCAAATTTTGAATACGGTATTGCAAAATTACTGGCATTTAATCCCACTGCCACTCTATCGTATTGGTTGTGCCAATCTTGATAATAAATAGTTGGCCAGAAGCCCTTTTCTAACTCAGCCAACATATTCCAAGAGGTTTGTTCAGGTATACCACCGTTGTATTGTTTACGTATTGTCATCTCGCCAATAGTCCGATGGACTTGGCCAGGCATCCAATTGGGTGGCACAGAATACACAGCCGCAACGCCATAAGATTTAGGCAAACGAAACATATCAAGTTCGAATTCCATATTTAGCTGTTTTGATGCAAAACTACTGAACATAGCCTCCCCATAACTCGGAATTTTATGACTTAAAGTACATTGCAAACGAGTTTCATCTTTGAGCTGCCAGTCTGAATTCTCAACTTTAGCAGTGTATTGACGCAACCCACCTAAAGAATTTAAAGACAGCGACACTAATATGGCACAAATAATATATTTTAACATTTTATTGATCATGGAATAAGGAGTCCCCTGCTTATACTCATCATATCGGCAAAATACAGCAAACGTTTAGCTAATTGTGTTTGATTAAAATTGTTGTGGTTTGACGTTTTAGGCTGGCTACTGAAAAAGAACCTTGCCATAATCGCTACTCATAAAAAGGTATTAGGTTTCCATGTCAGAATCATTTGAAATAAAAAATCGTTTTAGGGGATATTTCCCTGTGGTGGTTGATGTTGAAACAGCAGGTTTTAATTCACAGAGCGATGCCCTACTGGAAATTGCAGCGGTCACCACTAGAATGGACGACAATGGGTTTTTCTACCCAGATAAAACTTTTCATTACCACGTCAAACCATTTGAGGGCGCTAATTTAGAAAAAGCGGCTTTGGACTTTAATGGCATTGATCCATACTGTGCACTCAGAGGAGCTCTGGACGAAGCAGAAGTAATGAAAGATCTTTGTAAAAAAGTGCGCAAAGAACAAAAGGATGCAGATTGCCAACGTTCAGTAATTGTTGCTCACAATGCAGCTTTTGATCAGGGTTTTGTCAACGCCGCTATAGAGCGCAGTCATATTAAGCGCAGTCCTTTTCATCCATTTGTGTCATTTGATACTACTACCTTATCAGGCTTAGCCCTAGGACAAACTGTATTAGTAAAAGCCTGCATGGCGGCAGGCATTAGCTTTGATCAAAATGAAGCACATTCAGCCTTATATGATACAGAAAAAACTGCAGAACTATTTTGCTATATTCTCAACAGATGGCAAAGCTTGGGCGGTTTTGAAGCACATAATTGAAGTCATAAGTAAAAATATAAATAAAACATAAATAAAAATATACAAAGCCCTCCGAATGGGCTTTTGTATATTTGAATTAGCTTATTTTAATTAAATGATTATAAGTTATCAGCTAAGCAATTTGCGACACCTTGAGGGCTATCTACCATACCTTTTGAACCTCGTTGCCAATCGGCTGGAGAGACTTCACCATGCTGTTCGTGGAAATTTAACGCATCAACCATACGTAACATCTCATCGATATTACGACCAAGAGGTAAATCATTCAACACTTGATGACGCACTAGGCCTGTTTAATCTATTAAGAAAGAGCCTCGCAAGGCAACACCTTTTTCTGGGTGTTCAACGTCGTATGCTTGACAGATGTCATGTTTAATATAAGCAACCATAGTATATTTTATAGGACCAATACCGCCCTCATTAATAGGGGTATTACGCCAAGCGTTATGAGTGATTGGGGAATCAATTGAAACAGCAAGCACTTCAACACCACGCTTAACAAATTCTTCGAAGCGTTTAACAAAAGCAATAAGCTCAGATGGGCAAACAAAAGTGAAATCCAAAAGATAGAAAAATAACACAGCTTTTTTATCTTTAATTGCTTTGCTTAAGGTAAAACTGTCAACTATCTCACCACTACCAATTACGGCTGATGCAGTAAAATCTGGGGCCGGACGACTAACTAATACACTCATTAAACTCTTCTCTTTATTTGATTAAACGGTTCACACCTTGATAATTAAGTCTTTATAACCGAGTAGTACCATAAATGTTATCAAGCATTTGATTGGACTTGGATAAAATAAAACTTAACTTAACTTAACTTAACTTAACTTAAAAATTATTTATTGATAAGTACATAAAAGCTATGAAGTTTATTTTTTAAACAGTATGGATAAAGCAATATTGAGATCTAATACTTGATCTTCATGCAAATAACAATTATTCTTATTCGCATAGCAGTCATTGAGATACTTTATGTACGTTTGTATATGCCTTGGCATCACAGATAAAGCGATTAAACAAGCAGTCTTAGAAGACGGCGTGGGTAATATACGCCAACTAAAACAAAAGTTGGGTGCTGGCACACAGTGCGGAAAATGTGTACAAATGGCACAAGCAATTATAGACAACATTATTATTGATGAATCTTTGTTTAAAGAGGTTTGTTAACAAAAAAAGGGGTTATTAAATAAGAATTTATTTAATAACCCCTTATCGTTAAACAAAAAGCCAGTCATATAGACTGGCTTTTTGTTATATAAATATCTAATAAAGCTTATTCAACAAAACCTTCATTGGCTTTAAT
>JBLIDR010000350.1:0-3418 GCA_047632655.1 Francisellaceae bacterium
TTGCGGTTTCTGAAATTGCAAGAATAATAGATTCATGATTTTAGTTTCTTAGTCATTGAAATAATTTTTTCCTTTTCGGAGAATAGTCACGGTTTCAAGTCGTTTTTTATATTCTGTATCACTTAAAGCTTTTCTAAGTCTCTTTAATTTTGATTTACGTACTGTGATGATCAGGTTATTTCGTAATTAGACTCAATATTCTTAATTCTCCTTAATTCAGACATTCTTAAATGATTTGTCTATATTTTAATAGATAACAATGAATGTAATTATTTTATTAAGGATTGAATGATGAGGATAAGATCAAGTTATTGGGGTCGCTCTAATGGCAGTGATGTTGAAATTTTCACCCTGTCTGAAAATGGGATAACCTTAAAATTATCTAATTATGGTGCTCTGATTCAATCATTAATCGTACCAGACGGCAATGATAATAATATAGATGTTGTGTTGGGCTATGATAGCCTTTCTGAATATGAAGCTGATTATTCGGCTATGGGTGTTGTTCCAGCCATATTTGCAAATCGTATTGCTAATGGTCAATTTCAAATAAACGGAAAGAAGATTCAGCTTGATTGTAAAGGCAATAAGTATTCACTTCATGCTGGATCTATTGGTAAAAAAGTTTGGTTAGCAAAGCAGTATCAATCAGAAGAAGGCTCGGGTGTGAAGTTTTCAATTCAAATTGAAGATAGTTTTGAGGGGTTTCCTGGCCCTATAAATTTACAGGTCACCTATTTTTTAGATAAATTCGGTCAAATATTCACACTTTACGAGGCCTCAGCAGAACAGGACACCTCCGTCAATTTAACTAATCACGCTTATTTTAACTTAGGTGAAAATGATATTTTGTCCCACCAGGTCTGCTTACTAAGCAATAAAATTGTTATTACAGATGAAAACTCAATTGCTACTGGTGAAATACGCAATATTGCAGATACCGTATTTGATTTTACTAAACCTAAAAAAATTGGATTGGAAATTAATAGTAATGATCCAATTTTAAATAATTGTAATGGATATGATATTAATTATGTAATAGAAAGTGATAATTCAATTGAGGTTATATTTCCTTTAACAAAGATTAAATATCAGGTGCATCATGTGGCTGATGTCTTTTCAGAAGTTTCAGGAATTAAAATGAAACTACACTCAAGCCAGCCAGGAGTGCAATTTTACACCGGTAATAGTTTGGATGGTAGATTGGGAAAAAATGGAAAAAAATATACGCCTAGGAGTGGTTTTTGTTTAGAAACGCAGCATTTCCCCAATTCGCCTAATATCGACCATTTTCCGACAACAATGTTAAAGTCAGGAGAAAATTTTTCTGAATTAAGCGTTCTCAGATTTAGCTTTGAATGAGAGATTTAATATAATTAATAGTAATATTGATATTATGGATATTTTGGAAAAATTGGGCTAGCCTTACATCAAGTTTTATTTATGAAGGATAGGGATGAAAGCTTCTGATTTATTTTTAAAATGCCTAGAAAAGCAAGGTGTTAAAACAATGTATGGCGTTCCTGGGGAAGAGAATGCCGATGTAATGATTTCACTGTTAGATTCACCAATAGAATTTATTAGCACTCGCCATGAACAAACCGCAGCTTTTATGGCTGAAATGCATGGTAGGCTAACTGGTGTGCCAGGTGTTTGTATGGCTACATTAGGACCTGGAGCGACAAATTTATTGACTGGGGTTGCTCAAGCAAATATGGATAATTCACCATTGGTAGCAATCATTGGTCAAGCTGAGTCAGATCGTTTACATAAAGAGTCTCATCAGAATATGGATTCTGTTGGTATGTTTAAATCAGTGACAAAATGGTCGACTACAATTCGTGATGCTGATGTCATACCAGAAATTATAGCTAAAGCATTTAAAATTGCTACGACAGGAATCCCTGGCGCGGTTCTAATCGAGTTGCCAGAAGATATTGCCAAGCATGATTCTAATGAAAAACCATTTTCAATTAAACATGAAAACCATGGTTATGGTTCAACTACAGCGCAAATTAAAAAAGTATTGAACTTAATTTCAAAGGCTAAAAATCCAATTCTTTTGTTAGGTGACGGCGCCGTTCGTTATGAGTGTGATGAAGAGCTTAAAACTTTTCTAGCGAATACGAATCTTTACTCTGCTCATACATTTATGGGTAAGGGGGCGGTTAGTCATCAATATGAGCGTTCACTTCATTGTGTGGGTCTGGGGATGAAAGACCTAGTTATTGAAGCTTTTGAAAAATCAGATTTAGTCCTTTGTGTTGGTTACGACATGGTTGAATATCCTCCTGCCCGTTGGAATGTTGGGACAAAGAAAAAAGTGATTCACTTAAATGCTGCCGCAGCAGAAGTCGACAAAGATTATTTGCTCGATATTGAAATGATAGGCGATATCAAAGTAATTCTTGATCAAATAAATCAAGTTATGTTGCAAACTCCTGGGGCCTATGGAAAGCCGGAGGCTTATTTTGAATCTGAACAAAAGCGTATTCAGGATGATATTAGAAGCGATATTAACGATGATGCTTATCCTATGCGACCTAAGCGTATCTTGCATGACATTCGTGACACCCTTAGAGATGAAGATATTTTAGTGAGTGATGTTGGGGCGCATAAAATGTGGGTTGCTCGTCAATATGGCGCGCGCCAATCTAAAACGTGTTTTATTAGTAATGGCTTTTGCTCAATGGGTGGAAGCATGCCTGGAGCATTAGAAGCAAAACGTTTATATCCTGAGAAAAATGTCGTTGCTTTATGTGGTGATGGCGGTTTTATGATGAGTATTCAAGCTCTAGTGACTGGCGTACAATGTAAAATTCCTTTTGTGGTTGTACTTTGGGAGGATGATTATTTTGGTTTGATTAAGTGGAAACAAGAAATGGCTTTTAATAAGCATTCACATGTTAACTTATGCAACCCAGATTTAGTTAATTTGGCTAGGGCGTATAATTGCCATGCGGATAAAGTAGATAAATCAGAAAATTTTAGACTTATACTTGAAAGCGCACTTAAGCGTACAGACAAGCCAAGCGTTATTGTAGTACCAGTAGACTACAGTGAAAATATGAAATTATTCCAGCATTTAAAAGATGTGGTTAAATAGGAGAATAAAATGGCAATAGAAGTTATCAATCCAGCAACTGAAGAAGTAACGGGTCGTTATAAAGAAATGTCTCAGGTTGAATTAGAGACAATTATTACGGATATGGCTCAAGAGCAAAAAGAATGGTTGAAAACAAGTTTCTCACAACGAAAAGAGCTTATGCTTAAAGCTGCTGATGTTATTAGAGCGCATGCTGATGAATATGCTAGAATAATTACAGAAGAAATGGGTAAGCCCATTACACAAGCACTTGGTGAAGTCATTAAATGCGCTGAACTTTGTGAATATTATGCAACAACGGCAGAAAATTAC
>JBLIDR010000351.1:0-3411 GCA_047632655.1 Francisellaceae bacterium
CTAGTTCAAATATTTTTATTTTATATTTAGAAATTAATCGAGCCGATAAAACCAAATACAATCTTGCTGTTCCTGTAACTAGAGGCACGAAACGTGGTTTTCTTAAGGGCAAACGTGGTGTTTTTATTGATGTTGACGGAATTAAACATGACGCTGTTATATCTGATATTATTGTGAATCCGATTAGTCTAACTGAAGCTATTCTTGAGCCATTCACAAAAATTAAAAGTCTTTTTGCAAAAAAAATTGATTCAGATGCAAACCAATCGGAAACAAATTTCACTAAATCGGTAACAGATGATTTAAGTTCTTCTAATCCAAAAAAATTATTTCTATCTAAACAGACTGGTAATACTAACACCGGGGCAATTCTTCTTGGTGGTGGTGTTGCTATAGCGGCATTAGGGTCATCTATTACTTACATCGTTAATACTATAGCTTCTGCATCATTGTTAAATATAATAATTACAGTAGGTGTGATTATTTTTGCTTTTGTTGCACCGATTATTATTTCTGGTGTAATTAAGCTTAGACGTAGAGACTTAACTCCAATTTTAGAAGGCTCTGGCTGGGCAATTAACTCTCGTATGCGCTTGACATGTGAAATTAGTAAAATTTTTACTCAGAAACCTAAGTGGCCTAAAGGGACTAAGAAAAAGAGATGATAATTTTAAGTGATCTTACATAAGAAAAAAATCAATAAACTTTTTGGCTGTACATAACGATATTTAGGATAATGATAATAAACATGTTCTTCAGTTCTTTGGTACTCTTGTAATACTGCTATAAGTTTCCTCTGGTTAAATAAGTCTTCCACCATATAAATGGGTAGCTGGATAAGTCCTAAGCCTTGTTTGGCGCATTTAATCATATAGTCAAGATATTATTCTATGAGTAAAATCTCACAATTATTTGTGATGGTTGGCTATGACATTACCAAATAAAGGCGTAAAGCCCTTAGATTTATCTATGGGGAGTGTCAGAATTTAAATCATCGATTAATAAAGATTTAAGTTAGCCTCTCATTTTTCAAAAACCCGCATTTTTTCATATAAACCAATAAAATAGAAATTGCGGCAGGAGTGATCCCTGAGATTCTACCAGCTTGAGAGATACTCTCAGGCTTATGATCATTTAACTTTTGACGAACTTCATTTGAAAGACCTGGCACAAGTTTGTAATCAAAGTCTGTTGTTATTAAAGTATGTTCTAAAAGTTCATGTTTTTTTATTTCTTCTAATTGACGTTTGATGTAACCAGCATATTTTGCGGATATTTCAACTTGCTCTGAAGCTTTATGATCAGTTAGCTTTGGGCCAAAATCATCATTATCAATTATGTCGTTATAGCTGACCTCAGGGCGTTTGAGTAAATCATAAAGATTGGTTTCTTGAGATAGCTTTTTGCCAATAATCTTTTCTATTGTAATTGCACCATCAGAACCAAGAGGTATCCATATTGATTTCAATCGTTTAGTTTCAGATTCAATGTTTTTAAATTTTTCAGAAAATAGATCCCAGCGATATTTGGAAATTAATCCTACTTCGTAAGCTTTTGGAGTTAGACGTAAATCAGCATTATCTTCACGTAAGATAAGTCTATATTCAGCTCTAGAAGTAAACATCCGATATGGTTCTAATGTGCCTAAAGTGCTTAAATCATCAATAAGAACACCAATATATCCTTCTGATCTTGTAATGGTAAAAGACTGCTTTTCTTGTACTTTTAAAGCAGCATTGATTCCGGCCATAATACCTTGCGCTGCAGCTTCTTCATAACCAGTTGTACCATTAATTTGGCCAGCGAAGTATAGGTTATTAATAAACCTAGTTTCTAAGGTTTGTTTTAAATCTCTTGGGTCAAAATAATCATATTCAATTGCATAGCCAGGTCTGGTAATATGTGCATTTTCAAAACCCTTGATGCTTTTGATATATTGTACTTGAACATCAAATGGTAGGCTTGTTGAAAGTCCATTGGGATATAGTTCACTATTATTTAAACCCTCAGGTTCAATGAAAATTTGATGTGAGTTTTTATCTGCAAAACGTACGACTTTATCCTCAATGGAAGGACAGTATCTAGGTCCTGTTCCTTCAATTATTCCTTGGTACATTGGTGATTTATCAAGATTATTATTGATGATCTGATGGGTTTGTTCGTTGGTATGAGTTATATGGCATGGTATTTGTTGCGGGTGTTCACTCGCACTACCTATAAATGAAAAGACTGGTATGGGTTTGTCACCATGCTGTACTTGTAAGCCATCGAAATTAACAGTTTTGGCATCGATTCTAGGCGGTGTGCCGGTTTTTAAACGCCCAACTCTAAATGGGAGCGCGCGCAATCTTTTAGATAAATTATTTGACGGCGGGTCACCAGCTCGACCGCCTTGAAAGTTTGACATGCCGATATGAATGATTCCACCAAGAAATGTCCCAACTGTTAAGATGACAGTTTTGGCCTTAATCTTTAAACCCATTTGAGTAACAATACCAGTCACTTGGTTGTCTTCAATAATTAAATCATCAACACCTTGTTGGAAGATAGATAAATTTTCTTGGGACTCTAAAGCGTTACGTATCGCTGATTTATATAAAGCTCGATCCGCTTGGGCTCTAGTGGCTCTAACCGCTGGGCCTTTGCTTGAATTAAGCGTCCTGAATTGAATTCCCGCCTTGTCAATAGCTTGTGCCATGAGCCCGCCAAGGGCATCAACTTCTTTGACCAAATGGCCTTTACCAATTCCACCAATTGCTGGGTTGCAAGACATCTGTCCCAATGTATCAATGTTATGAGTAACTAATAGTGTTTTGAGTCCCATTCTAGCTGGGGCTGCGGCAGCTTCTGTCCCTGCGTGGCCTCCACCAATTACAATTACATCATATTCTTCTGTATGAAACATTTTATTACCTAAAGTTTAGAACAAAATACTGGTGTATTTTAAGAGTATTGATTCTGTATGTCTAATATTTAATCGTTATTTTAATGTAAGATCTTTAATTAGGCATCCAGAGTATGTGTTTTTAACTTGAATATCATCATTTATGCATTAAATTATGATATAAGTGCGCACTTGTTAGGTTTTACCACATTGTTCCATTAATTTAGCCTTAAACTGATCTTGACTAAACTTAAATATCTCTGGTTTGGTTTTATACCAACTATGAAGAGCTTCTAATGGGGTTCTAACTTTCAACTCCTGTCCTATGATCCCATGCGGTCTGTTTAAATTATGAGTTATAATTTAATTTAGTGTATGGGCTGATATATAGTCAGTAAAAGAAGCGGTGTATTCGCTGCATAATGTTAAAATCATTTTGCAAAAGAAATCTCACACATTGAGGAATACACACATGAGCCAAGATAGCGTTATTGATTTTAAAAGTACAGTAGAAGGAGCAATAAAAG
>JBLIDR010000352.1:0-3404 GCA_047632655.1 Francisellaceae bacterium
ATCATCAACATTTAATGATTCATAAACGATATATTCATTCCTACGTAACAATCTTGATAGAGCGGAAACAACATTAGGCTCGTCATCCAAAATTAAAATATTTTTACTCATTATTATTTTCCTGAATCTTGGGCAACTCTATGGTGAAAGTAGTTCCTATATTCTTTTCAGACTCAACACTAATTTTGCCTTTATGTCGCTCTATTATGGTATATGAGACATACATACCCAAACCCAAACCATTACCAACATCCTTAGTTGTATAAAATGGAGTGAAGATATTCCTAATGGTATCTTTATCCATACCCCTGCCATTATCTTTAATTACAATATATATCTTTTCTTGTTTTTCATACACTTTAACGTTAATCAGCCCTGCATTTAATATTTCAAATGAATCTGAACTATTATTTAAAATATTAATAATTACCTGAGAAAGCCTATTTGGGTGACATTCAATAATGCCGCTAAATTCATACTTAGTGATTATATCTATGTTTTTTTGCTTAAAAGCTGCTGATGCTACTTTAATTGATTGATTAATGATTTTTTCTATATGACCCTTTATCATAATCTCATCCCCCTCATAGAGGAATGTTCTTAAACTTAAAACAATGTCTTGTATCCTAGATATTCCATCAGCCGTTTCATTTAATGTATCGTTAATATCTTTAATCACATCACTTATACTCAAATCTTTCAATATATTAATAATTTCCGCCCCAATAAGTTGCTTTTCTTTTAGGCCCTTATATCCAAAAATATTCCTATCCTTATCAAGCAATATTAGTATTTTTTTAATCGGAATAAAAATTTCTTCTAACGTCTGATTATTGCTTTTTATAAAGCCCATCGGATTATTAATTTCATGAGCCACACCTGCAGCCATAAGCCCTAAAGAAGCCATTTTTTCTGATTGAATCAGTTTATTCTGATTTGCTTTTAAGTATTCATTTGCATGTTTGAGCTCACTTGTTCTATCATTAACTAGCTTTTCAAGAAAATTTTGATATACCTCTAGACGTTTTTGAATAAATTCTTTTTTCTTAGCCTCCTCATCAAATGACTCAGCTTTATTTTTAATAGATTCCTTAATTCGTCTATATTTAGCTGTATTAAAGGCAATTAAAGACGATAGAACCATACTGAAAAAAATTCCAAATAATAAAATAACCCAAGCAGAAATTAATTCAATTGTTTGTAAGCCTTGCCTCTTAAGTAAAAATGTCAACCCAACCTTGTTTGAAATAATTTTTTCATGCCCTTTAAGATTACTTTCTTTAGTTATTATTTTAAATATATCATAATTCAAACCATGAGAGGTGAATGATCCATATGCTACATTCACCAGTAGAGTGATGTTAATTTTGTATAATATGACGCCCAATAAATCTCCCTGATCATTTTTAACTGGCATATCAATATAAGCAATTAAATCACCATTACTTGCTTTCTTTATGGCATTAGTATGCATTTTTGTTATAGCATTTTTTTCCAAAGCGTAAAACTTTAAATAATTTCCAACTTGTGTAGCATTATTTTTTATCAATGAGTTATTGCTATCCTCTGGGAAGTAATAAACCAAATTCACGCGCTGTTTGACAGGCTTAGACCTGTGATCAAGTGACAGTTGCCACCAACTAATTGAATCAATAGACGATGAGTCAGATAACATATATGAGGACAATGCCAAAAATTCATCTTTAGATACAAAATTAGTTGTTTGATAAAAATTTGCCAGCGACAATACATTAGATGATATTGCGCGCCAGTCTTGATTAATTTTTTTAACAAAGGCTTGTTCTAATGATAAATTTTCTTTAGTTATACGCTTTAAAGCTATATCGTAAAAAATAGCAAATAACACTAAACTAATAACAAGACCAGACAGTAATACAATAATAGGGAAGAAATGATTTTTAAAAAAAGCCATTAGCATTAAAATCTTAGCCGCCATAGACCAAGTCTAACAAAATTATTTGACAAATAGAAATCAGTGCGAGATATAATCTGTAACTAGGGCAATCTAAATCTTGCTAAAGCAGACCGGGAAAATATAAGTTTTTAATAGGCGACTAACTAATTAGCTTCTAGGATATCGGATAATTCACCAGCTTCATGTAATTCACAAATGATGTCACAACCACCAATTAACTCACCCTCAACATACAGTTGAGGAAAAGTTGGCCATTCGGCTACTTTTGGTAAAACCATTCTTATATCAGGATTTTGTAAAATATCAACGAAAGCGAATTTTTGACCGCAATCTTTTAATGCCCCCGCTACCTGAGCTGAAAAACCACATTGAGGCGCACTTGGCGATCCCTTCATATATAACAAAATACGGTTTTCAGAAATCTGAGCTTTAATCTCTTCAGCAACTTTATTTTCATCGATTTTATTTTCATCAAGTGACATACTAATTCCCCTATTTGCTTTTTGAAACACCAGTGAACTATACACCAAACTTGATATATGTCAAAAAACCTTTATTATAATACACAATTATTATTTAAGCTAAAATGCTAACCACAAGGAATTAAACTATGAGCTTTGAATTACCAAACCTACCTTATGCTAAAAATGCGCTAGAACCTTACATCTCAGCAGAAACATTAGATTACCATTATGGAAAGCATCACCAAACATATGTTACCAACCTAAATAACCTAACTAAAGATACTGAAAATGCAAACAAAAGTCTGGAAGAGATTATTACATCATCCACAGGAGGGTTATTTAACAATGCAGCTCAAGTGTGGAACCATACTTTTTACTGGAATTCTTTAACACCAAATGCAAAAAATAAACCATCTGGGAAACTATTAACTGAGATTGAAAAAGCTTTTGGCTCATTTGATAGCTTTAAAGAAAAATTTAGCACCAATGCTGCAACTAATTTTGGCTCTGGGTGGACCTGGCTAGTTAAAAATCCTGATGGTTCAGTTGAAATTTTTAATACTAGCAATGCTGATTCAACAATAAAACATGACAAACAAGCTTTGATTACTATAGATGTATGGGAACACGCATACTATGTTGATTACAGAAATGCGCGACCTAAATATATCGAAGCATTCTGGAATCTTGCCAATTGGGATTTTGCTGAAAAAAACTATGCAAAATAATTAAGCATCAATTCTATCTAAACTAAAATTAAAATAACTAATCTCTTCTCAACCTATCCGTTACTGCAATTGGGTTAGGTAATTTCAAAACAACCACATAAGATGAAAGAATAAAGGATATAATAACTGTAGCCTGAATAATAATAAATTCTTTTTGATTTATAAGGTGAGCCTGCAAAGCCAATATTCCCAGTAATAATGAAAATTCGCTAGCCTGACCAACACGTAAACCAACAGACCAAGAGACTGATTTTTTTTCTTTAAAGAGCCCGATAA
>JBLIDR010000353.1:0-3401 GCA_047632655.1 Francisellaceae bacterium
TTAGATGGTGCCTATGACAGCAATAATATTTATCAAAAAATATCAGATCAATTTGAAGATGCTAATATCGTTATTCCTCCAGATAAAAATGCAGTCATTAGCGATAGCTCCAATCCAATGAGAACCAAACATTTAACAATGATCAAAAA
Source organism: Francisellaceae bacterium (assembly GCA_047632655.1). Taxonomy (GTDB): domain Bacteria; phylum Pseudomonadota; class Gammaproteobacteria; order Francisellales; family Francisellaceae; genus CAJXRW01. The sequence goes on from JBLIDR010000353.1 coordinate 150, forward strand.
ACATGGTTGAATGTATTGGCAGAGATATAATCAATATGGCAAAAGAAAGTATAGTAAATTATCCATCCAACGTTACAAACGGATATTGGGCAATAAAATGCATGGCAGAGAAATGGATCGTCAAAAACAAGGATAAAGCCACTTCATCTACCAGTTCTTGGTATCTGGATTTATAATCAATTGCCTGGTTAGACGTATCTGGTTTTATCATGCTCTTTTGGACCCAATTCCATAGTGTTTTATATTTTACACCAATATTCTCTGCAATTTGAGCATTTGTTTCACCAGACTCTAACGCCATCTTAACGGCTTCCTTTTTAAATTCTTCCATATACTTTTGATTTGCCATTTATAACTCCTAATTCTTTATGGATTTTACTCCCAGAATCTAGGGGTAGGTCACCAGTGCTAACCTGTTTAGTCTGATTGAAAGTGCCAAGTTATATAACCTCAAAGTTTTTGATTATTTGAAGTTTGTATTTGGTAATTTGCTAGAGGCTACAGCGCCAAAAGACTTTGAGGCTCTTACGCCTAAATATGCTCATAAATACCTTCCTAAAATCAAACCTAAACCATAGGAATATGGTATCTGAATTTTTTAACTAGCAATAGACGTAGTTAGTGGAACGGTTACACTGTTTTGTTTTAGCTTTTTGCTCGTTAATTTTATATCCATTCATTAAAAAATAATGCAGAAATATTCCTAGAAATTTAAAATGTTAAATTTAAATTTGTGGTAATGATATTCCCCATGTATGCTGGCGGTGAATCATAATAACGAAGATATTGATTTAAATATCCGGTGATTAAGGATACTTTATCGCTAAATTTATACCCGAAACCTATAAAAAATCTATTTTGAGAAAATCCATTTAAACCTGATTCTGATCCATTTCCAATACTATTAATATTCCAAAATACTTCATTACTAGTTATAAAGCTAAGTTTAATGTTAATGGGTAAAGGAATTGATAATATTAACATCTCTCTAAATCTATTAGGAACATTGCTCACTCCTTGTATAAAGCGTTGTTCTATTCTTGATCTGCTAGTTAAACTAAAGTGTGTATATGCTTTATTCCACCGCGCTTGTTCCCAAATTCTATTTTCTCTAATAGTATTAACACTATATGGCTGGTTCGTATATATATGAGTTAACCCACCCATTAGAGTCCATTCTGGCGTGATGGCATAACCCATACCGACGAGAAGTAAATTTTGCGAAAATCTGGTCACATCAGCCATGTTGCGTTGGGTATCTGAGATTAAATATTTTATTTTATGAAGGTCTGGGTCTTTATTACTTAAAGATCCAAATATTGAAACTGAGCCCCATAACCCAAAGTCTTGGGCAGTTTTAGTAGATGCTAATGATGGATATAACATGAGATAAATCAATAAATTTATGGAAATTTTTTTTTTTATTATAATCATTTATACGTCTTAACTAAGCAGATTATTTATAGTTGAGTTTTTAAATATTACGATGCTTAATCAAGAATAGACCAATAAAAGTTATAAACAATATCATAATATAAATTAACAGTGATTAGTTATAACTTGATCTTTATGACGCAGTCTGCCTGTTTCTAAATGGCTTCCAACATGAACATCAATAGAATCAAGAAGTTTTATTGATTCTTCAAAAGACTCTAATAGGTTATTAATCATGTTATAGGTTAGATTGCTTTTTACGACAACTCTAAACATAGATTTTTCTTTATCTTGGTCAGAAAAAAGAGGCGTCATGATTTCTGTGTTAGGATCAAGGAATCCCATTCTATATCCACTTACATACCAATGGTGTTGAGATAGTATGTTTTGTAAATCGATATCATCAAAATTAAATTCACAATGAGGATTAAGCATTGCTGTAACAACTGGTAGGCACTTATCATCCCCAGTATCAAGAAAAATAAACCTAGGCTTGCCTTTATAGGTCATTGACTTTAGACCATCTCTAATCATTTTTGCATTTTTCATCATACCATCACAGCATTCCTGATATCCTTGGATTCCATAACGTAAAAATTTATAATATTGAACGTAAATTCCACTTGCAGGTCTTGAAAAATTAAGTGTGTAAGAATCAGATTTCCCACCTAAATATGTAACTGATATAGCAACATGCTCACTTAAGTCTTCTTTTTGTCGCCACACAACCCATCCGGTACCACAACAAGATTCACCATATTTGTGACCACTAGATGATATGGACAGGACATTATTTAAACGGAAGTCCCATGCCGGTACGTTTGATTGAAACGGAGCAATGAAACCACCAGAAGCAGCGTCAACATGAATTCCAATTTGAAACCCTTGAGCTTTATTTACTTGGTTCAATATTTCATTAATTTCTAAAACAGGGTCATATTGACCACCATAATGATTACCCATGATACACACAACTCCAATTGTATGGTCATCTACAGCATTACGTACGTCTTCAGGGTCAATAGTAAATGTATTTGAAACAGGCTGAATCAATTTACACTCAATATCCATATATTTAATAAGCTTTTCCCAAGCAGCTTGATAACAAGTTGAAATTACAATGTTAGGGCGCTCACTTAAAACTTGGTTTGCTTTTAAACTATGACGCTTAGCATACCATTTTCTCCAACGGAATTTCAAAGCTAAACCTGCTAATAAACAAGCTTCTGTTGATCCAACAGTACCCGCTCCAGCATAAACTCCATTTTCTTTATAATCATTTGGTTCAGGACAGTTCCATAAATTAGCAATCATGTTAACAATTGCATCATGCATTTTATAGGACTGAGGGTAAACGGTTTGATCAGCAAGATTCACCTTTAAGCCCATTAGAGCTACTTCCTCCTCTTCTTTCTCAAATGATACATTCACATATGATGAAGTATTTAATTGTGGCTGAAAATCAAGTAAACAATTATTTTCAATAACAGATTTAACGGCAGCAGCGTCATTGCTATACAATGGTAAATGATCAGGGTCTTTTCCAATTAACTCATTTAAGTTTTCTTTGACCGTGAATGAATTATTTCCTAAGTTAATAACATTTTTTAGTGCTTCAATTTCTGCTTTTAATTTTAATATTTCTTCATTCATAACTTTGACTCTCATTTAATTTAATACAAAAATATACTATATTAATCGTGAGAAAAGTAGTTAAAACAATATTTACTCAATATGGGATATAAGAAATCAGGAATAGATGATTTATTTGTATTATAATTAAGTCATGTAAAATAATAGTTAATTTTTATTAAAAGA
>JBLIDR010000354.1:0-3388 GCA_047632655.1 Francisellaceae bacterium
TTCGAAACCTAACCGATGAAGATAGTCCAACAATACTAGGTGAAAAAAGTTTTTTTGGCACGCGAAGAAATATCTATGTTAATCCGCGAACCTACGGACTAACAGCCAAATATTACTTTTAAATTATTGGCAAATAAATGTTAGTAAAGCTGAGCAGTGGATATGTGGCTTATTACAGAAGCTGCTTTTTAGCTATTTTTTTGATCTATCTTTGCTTTTTTATATAGTCGATGCTTAATCATAATATCAACTACTTCGTCAATATCATCGGTAATATGCAGTAAGTCCATATCTTCTGGTGATATTAATCTTTCTTGTAGTGGTTGATCTTTAATCCAATCGAGTAAGCCTTGCCAATATTTTGAGCCAAATAACACGATAGGCATAGGATAAATTTTGTGTGTTTGTACCAGTGTTAACGCTTCAAAAAATTCATCTAGAGTACCAAAGCCACCAGGCATACAAATATAGCCCATTGAATGCTTTACAAACATAACTTTACGAGCGAAAAAATAACGGTAATTTAGGCTAATATTTTGATATGGATTCGGGTTTTGCTCTTTAGGTAACACAATATTTAAACCAACTGACTTTCCTTGTTGATCATTTGCGCCTTTATTACCCGCTTCCATAATGCCTGGACCACCACCGGTAATAATAGCAAAGCCTTCTTTGGAAAGTTTAGCCGCTAACTCAACTGCTTGTTGATAAAAAGGGTTGTCTGGCTTTATTCTAGCTGAACCAAATATCGAAATAGCAAAACCTAGATCAGATAGAGTATCAATTCCCTCAGTAAATTCTGCTAGTATTCTAAATAGACGCCACGACTCGTCACCTTTAAAATCTTCTATCATGTGGTAAACCTCAAATTGTTTTTGGTGATATTTTTCATATATTACAATAATATAAATTATATAAGTACTAAATATGCTCTTTAACTATCGAATATTCAATTGTTTTTTGTGGCGCTAGTCGCTATTAGTCGTAACAACAATTATATTAAATGACTGCCCATTTTTGTTGGCTAAAATAGTCCAATACGGTGTTGATCCCAATAGCTCTTGAATTTTCTGCGCGCAACCAGATCTCAAACCTAATGGGATTGGTATTAGATTAACTAAATATTATAAGCCAATCACATTTATTCATTGTTGTTATTTTACTATCGCAACTAATATACCCGTTACCATTTAATATAGGTAATACGGTGCATACCATCATAGTTATCACGACAGAAATGACTAAAGAATTTAATTGTTAGAAGATAAATTACGAATAAAAAAGAGACCTTAATAATGATAGCAAAGAAAAACTCGTCTGAAACTCCACTGATCGGTATCCTATGTTGGGAAGAAAATTGCAGTCCTCGTGGCTTAGAGCAACTAGAGTCATTAGTTGGAAATAGTACAAATCCTGATACATTCCAATTTCCAGTTAAATATAGTCGAATAAAAGGTGCTAATATTCACACTATTCTTGAATCACCTTGTCAAAACACGCTTAAATCGATGATCAAAGAAGCAAAAAATATGGAAATAAAAGGCATAAAAGCAATAACGACTAGTTGTGGCTTTAATGCTATCTTTCAGAAAAATATTGCTAATGCGGTAACTATTCCGGTATTTACCTCTAGTTTAATGCAAATACCGATAGTGCAAAATATGTTAGGGCCCCATAAAGTCATCGGTGTTATCACAGCAAAAAAATCAGCTCTTTCAATAGCGCATCTGCAAAATGCAGGTATAAATAGTGATATTTCTATTCATATTGAAGGCCTAGAAACCTTTACCGAATGGAATAAAATGTTCTTATTACCCAATGATGATATTGACCTGGCAAAAATTGAAAGTGATATCCTTGATCTTGTCTCTTCAATGATGAAGCAATCAGACATAGGCGCTTTCATACTAGAATGCACAGATCTTCCGCCATTCGCCGATGCAATCCGAAAAGTGACTGGACGACCTGTATTTGATTTTGTCACTTTAACAAACTTCGTTCACCAATCGCTTTAAAATTTTGACTATTTCAATTTAATCTTTAGGTGTTTTTGTTAAATTAACTGCCTATTTTATATAATTAATGCTATAAATATAAAATAACTAAATGTTATGAACCTATGCATATTATTCATTTGTATTATACTTTTTATGTCAATAAAGTTTAATAAGAAACAAGCTTTTGATGAAAGGGTAATCTGAAGGGAGTTTATAAAAGAAAACTATGCAAACTTTCATTAATTAAAAAGTTATAAAATAATCAATATAATAATAATTATAAAATCATTACTACTAAAATTATCTAAGGAAGAACATGTTAACTAAATTTAAATTGAAAAGTCTTGTGATCGCTATGGGCATGAGTTGTGTCGCGATACCAGTTTTAGCTGCTGACAGCAATTCCGCCAAGGCAGATACAGACGAAGTTATTGTTGTGGTTGGTTCTCGCTCTGCACCTCGCTCTGTTGCTGACTCACCTGTACCTATTGACGTCACTGGCGGCAAAGAGCTTATGGCTAATGGTACATCAGACATGTCGTCGATACTGAGAACAGTAACCCCGTCATATAATGTAAATGCTCAATCTATAAATGATGGAGCCACTATAGTACGCCCCGCTAACTTACGAGGACTGTCACCTGACTCTACATTAATACTTGTGAATGGCAAACGTCGTCATAAAGGTTCTATTATTGCCTTTGATGGTGGTGGAATTGCTGATGGCGCGCAAAGCCCAGACATCTCAGTTATCCCTGCAATTGCCTTAAAACAAGTTGAAGTGTTACGCGATGGTGCTTCAGCTCAATATGGCTCTGATGCAGTAGCGGGTGTTATTAACTTTGTACTTAAGGATGATGCTGACGGCGGCCAATTTGAACTTAAAATGGGCCAGTTTTCTGAAGGTGATGGTGAGCAAGTCACACTTTCTGGTAATGTCGGCCTAGGTTTAGGCGATGACGGTTTTGCTAATTTTAGCTTTGAAGTCAATCAACAGGATCCAACTAGTCGAAGTACACAACGAAGCGATGCACAAGCAATTATTGATGAAGGTAATACTGCTGTAGCAAATCCAGCTCAAGTATGGGGTTCACCTGAAATATCAGATGACTTTAAATTATTTCTAAATACTGGAATTGAGTTAGCCAATGGTGGCGATGCTTATATGTTTGGTAATTGGTCTGAAAAAACAGTGCAAGGGGGTTTTTATTTCCGTAATCCAAACACGCGTGGTGGTATCTTTAAAGGACCAGGCGTAGATGATGGCGCAGGCTTAGATGATGAAGGTGAGCAAATTTTAACACCCACTATTCTAACGGCTGATTTAACACCCGGTGCCACAGACAATTCGGCTTGTCCTGTTGTGCGAATTAATGGTAATACACCTGACG
>JBLIDR010000355.1:0-3387 GCA_047632655.1 Francisellaceae bacterium
ATATCTGTCTCCTTATAACTTTCTAGTATTTCTTTAGCTTCAAGAAGATTTTTCAAGGCTGGTTCGAGTTCACTTTGAAGTTTTAAGGCAACAGCTAAATTCAGTTTGGTTTCTGCTATGTAAATAGGTGATGTATCCGCTTTAAAAGATAAGTTAGATAATATCGCTATACTGTCTTTATAACTTCCGAGGTTAATTAATGATCTGGCAAGAAGGTTTGTCAATAAAACTTTGTCTTCTATATTGTCACCCAATTGAGTTGATATTTTATTTGCACCATCAATTATTAAATCTTTTACTTTTAACTCTTCCCCTTGACTAAAAATAGGGTCACCTGCACTAATAAGTTCTTTAAGAAAGCTGCTGAGTTGATTGCTTCTAACCACTTCTTTTGCTAAACGCGTATTATTTATTGATAGCATTACTGAACCAAAAACTATTGTTATAAAAAAAGTAATAGCTATGGTTGAAGAGACATAGTGACGGCTAAATAATTTTGAAAGTATATATAGATTTTCATTCTTTCTAAGGCTGATTGGCTGATTATTTAATAAGTTTTTAATATCATCTTCAATCTGAGCTACTGAGTTATAACGTTCTGTTATTTTTGGCTGAATACATCTATTAATGACATAATTTAAGTCTTTAAAATTCGATTCTTTACATAAAGAGCTTAATAGTTTGCCAAGAGAGAAAACATCTGTAGAAATTGAAAGCTCTTCTCCTGAAACTTGTTCTGGACTAGAAAAATTACGGCTTGCAGCATTAAGGGATAATTCACCGCTTTTTATTTTGAGCTCCTTAGTATCACTTAAAGAGCGAGATATACCGAAATCCATCAACTTCGGTTCACCTTGATTATCAATCAATATATTTGACGGTTTAATATCAGCATGAATTACCATATTTTGATGTGCGTTATGTACAGCATTGCACACTTTTTGAAATGTTTTTAAACGAGTTTTAAGGTTTAGCTTCTTATATTTAAAGTATTTATCAATTGTAACTCCATCAACGAACTCCATTACCATATAGGGAATATCATCTTCGGTAATATCAATCGTGTAGATTTTTGCAATATTGGTATGTTCAAGGTTAGCTAAATGCTGTGCTTCTTTTTGTAAGAAATCTTCACCCGCTAATGAAACAATTGACGGATAAACAAATTTTATAGCTACTTTTTGCTCTATTTGTCCATCATTACGTTCACCAAGGTACACCGCCCCCATACCGCCTTGACCTAACTTCTTCGTTAATTTGTAATACCCTACTTGTTTGCCTTCTAGCTTATGAATCGAATCATCATTTACCAATATAGTTGCTTTGTCATTGATAAGTTCGTTGAATACAGTGTTTTCTTTATTTTTCTTATGGGCGGCGATTAGTTCTTTAGCTTCTAAATAAAATGAATGATCTTCTTTAATTAAAGAATTTAAGTTTTCCAATGTTTTGTCTTCATCAATTGATAATAAGTGCTGAAATAATGTAAGAGGATTATTGAATTCCATTTTAGTCCTTTTTTATTTTTATTATGCCGCTTGATATTGAGTGCGTAGGTAAGCTTTCGCTGTAGACAACTCATTATAAACGGTAGATTTTTTTATGTTTAATTCTGTCTTGATTTCTGTGATTTCATAACCAAGATAATAGTGAAGCAATGCAATTTTATAGCACCGAGGAGACAACTTTTCTAACTTTGACAGAGCTTCATCGAATATAAAGTAGGGCTCGTTATCATCAGGAAAACTCAACAAATCAGTGACTTTTTCATTATTAAAGCAACGTTTTTGAGCGTTCTTTGCTTTCAACTCATCTAATAACATCCATCGGACAAATAAAGCCAGTGAAACGTAGAATTGTTCTCGATTGTCGAAAATTTCTTGTGGGGGAACTAGTTGAACAAAAACATCATGAAGTAATGAGGTGGTGTTCGGCAGCTGCTCTAATAGTTTGGTGGAGTTAGTTCGTTTAGATTTGTTTGCAATCTGGTTTTTTACAATGCCTTTAAGGTGATAATACACCATGCTCTTTAATTGATTGGCGCTTGTTAAGTCATTATACGTAATCCAAGTATTCAGTATTACGGTGAAGTTTTCGTTTGATGAATCTGAGTTCATTTCAATTAAATCCGTTTAACATTCAAGATTCATATTAAATTTAACAGAGTATTAACGAATAAACTATTACTATTTCAAAGTTGATGAGTCTCAGATTCCTTCCTTTATTAAAACCAATCACTACTTTTAGTGCGTTATCTTATTTTATAAACCTGAAATTGGTAAAAGCATTTCATTAACAGCCAACTTTAAAGTTTTTTCTAGTTAAAACTATATTGTGATCGTTAAGTTTTAACCCAGATAAATCATCAATCAACTATAGGCCAGCGATAAAAAATCGAGCATTTTCTAAATCCTGCTCCACCATAATCAAACCTAGCTGAAACCCAAAACACATATCAAGATCAAAAAATGGTTATTTTGGCTTTCAACTAGGTGTAGCCTGCTGATAAGAGTAACTTAAGAATCTCTGCATATTCCGGCGAATCTGAACACTCATCCATCTCGATGGCAGTGGGAAACTGCACATTGTTGGGGTGTGATATCAGTTGCAGTGGCATCATTCTTTGCCACTGGTGATCTTCAAGTTTGTCTTCATGTTGTTTTGGCGCTTTGTCGTCACTGTCGTCGAGCAGTTTTACCTTGCTGATACGGGTGAGTACAAAGTCGCGAAACGAAGAGGATTTACGATCAAATGCCCTAACATGCCAGCGCAGACCGTTAACGATAATACTATTAGGCACCAGCTCACGACTGGCTGAACCAATGCTTAAAGAGGTATAAATAACACTAACCGATTTGTTATTAAGTATGGCCTGCACTAAGCGAGCGACGATGAAAATGTCCGGCACGTTAAGCTGACTGGGTGCCTCTACAGGGAACTGTATATCGCAAATAGCATCAAAACCATCACTGATGTTATTGGCTAACTTGACCAGCGTCTTACGGGCGTCATGCTCAAACAAAGGGTTAAAAAGTTGATGCTGGCGATAGAGCTTACCTAGATTATCAAACTCGCAGTTATCTGGTGCCAAGTCACGATAAAGTGAAATATCCCGCGTGGCATTGGCCATGCCCATTTCAAATTTGTTGGTTAAGTCACCACGGGAAAATGCACCTTTAAACAACAATAAAAAGTCGATAAAAGCCAGGCGGCGTTTTTGGGCAAAATTGAGCTGTTCTAGTTTGTTATTCTGCATACATCCTTATCTACTTCGACTGGGACATCTAACGTTAACTTCAAAACATAACATGCCTATGCACTTAGCTCAGGTAGACTTTATAGGAGCATGAATAATAGCTAAATTTAACAAGCGGTTAGGGATCTGCT
>JBLIDR010000356.1:0-3386 GCA_047632655.1 Francisellaceae bacterium
AATAAAATTATCTTCTAAGGGTGTGACTTTAGAAGATGGTGTGGAAAAAACAACATGGCGGATGGAGTAAAAAAATATGTCTAAAGCATCAAAAGAAGAATTGCCAATTAGCCATTCAATTGCAGAGGAAATTATAACTATAAGAGATTGCTTGAGATGGGCGACTAGCCGTTTCCTTGAAGCTGATCTGTTTTATGGGCATGGGACAGACAATGCTTGGGATGAGGCAATACACTTAGTCTTACAAGAGCTATTTTTACCATTAGACATAGATGATAGAATATTAGACGCTCGATTAACTTTTTCTGAGCGTACAAAAATTATTGAGTGGGTTTATCGTCGAGTTGTCGGCAGAATACCTTTACCATATTTGACTCATGTTTCTTGGTTCGCAGATCATAAGTTTTATGTTGATAAACGAGTTATTATTCCGAGGTCTCCTATTGGTGAGCTGATTCGTAATAATTATGAGCCCTGGGTAAACGTTGATGAGGTTCATTCAGTGCTTGATCTTTGTACTGGCTCTGGATGTATAGGCATAGCCTCATCTTATGTTTTTGAGGATGCGACAATAACTTTATCAGACTTATCTCTAGATGCAGTCGAAGTTGCGCAACGAAATGTCAAAGACCATAAATTAAAAAAACGTATTAAGGTCGTTAAATCTGATCTATTTACGGAATTCTCCGGAGAACATTTTGATCTTATCGTTTCTAATCCTCCTTATGTTAATAAAGATGATTTTCTATCTATGCCGTCAGAATTTAAGCATGAGCCTAAAATGGCCTTAGAATCAGGTTTGGATGGTCTGGATATTGTTAGGCGTATATTAAAACAAGCTCCGCATCACTTAAATGCTAACGGAAAATTAATTGTTGAAGTCGGAAATAGTAAACCAGCCTTAGAGGCATTATACCCTAATGTGCCATTTACTTGGCTGGATTTTCAGGATGGCGGTGATGGAGTTTTTCTTCTAACAGCTGAACAATTGTTAAAATTTCATGAAACTTTTGTGAAAGGTTAAAGATTATGGCAGGTAATACGTTTGGCAAAATCTTCACGGTCACTACCTTTGGTGAAAGTCATGGTCCTGCTTTGGGTGCTATTGTCGATGGTTGCCCCCCTGGTTTGGAATTATCAGAGGAGGATCTACAATTTGATCTTGATCGACGTAAACCGGGTACATCAAAATATACTACTCAGCGTAAAGAACCAGATGAAGTTTCAATACTTTCTGGAGTGTTCGAAGGTAAAACAACAGGGACACCAATTGGTCTTTTAATTAAAAACAATGATCAAAAATCTAAAGATTATGCTGAAATTTCCAATAAATTTAGACCAGGGCATGGTGACTTTACTTATTGGAAAAAATATGGCTTAAGAGATTACCGTGGTGGCGGTAGAGCCTCTGCACGGGAAACAGCGATGCGAGTTGCTGCCGGAGGAATTGCTAAAAAATATCTAAAAGAAATTTGTGACTTGAATATTTTTTCATATGTGTCACAGATTGGCGATATTAAATGTGAGTTGAAAGATAAAGATTACATTAATCAAAATCCATTTTTTTCAGCTGATCCAAAAGTTACGCCTTTGTGGGAAAAGCTAATTCATACCATAAGAAAATCAGGTGACTCTATCGGAGCTGAAGTATCAGTCATCGCCGAAAATGTACCGATTGGTTTGGGTGAGCCTGTTTTTGATAAATTGGATGCTGAGATAGCTCACGCTTTAATGGGTATTAATGCAGTGAAAGCTGTTGCTCTTGGTGATGGCTTTGATGTTGTCAGGCAAAAAGGAAGTGAGCATTGTGATCCAATTGATCAAACTGGGTTTTTATCAAATCATTCTGGTGGGACTCTGGCTGGTATTTCATCAGGGCAAAATATTTTAGCTAAAATTGCTTTTAAACCAACGGCAAGTATTTTGACCTCAAATAAAACGATTACGATTGAAAATGTAGAAACTGAAATTTCTACTAAAGGTCGTCATGATCCTTGTGTTGGTATTAGAGGAACTGTTATTGCAGAATCTATGTTAGCCTTGGTGCTGATGGATCATTTACTAAGAGATAGGGCTCAGAATAATTCTAGAGGTGCTATGACGTGAGTCCTGAATGGCAAATATTGATCAATACATGGGGCTACTGGTTGATGGCTTTTGGAGCTATCATTGAAGGTGAGACATTTTTGATTATTGGTGGCATTGCTGCCGCAAATGGTTTGCTTCATTTATATGGCTTGATTCTTTTAGCTATTATAGGGTGTTTAATTCATGATGGATTTTTCTTTTACCTTGGGCGTTTTGGTGGAGCTAAAATTTTACAAAAAAAACCTTTCTGGCAAAGTAAAATTGAACGTGTTACCCGTTTGTTGGATAAGTATGATTTTTGGTTTATTATTGCTTTCAGATTTGCTTATGGTTTACGTACTATTATCCCTTTTGCCTTAGGTTTGAGTAAGATTTCAATTTTTAAATTCACAGTATTTGATTTAATTGGTGCTATTATTTGGTCAATATTCTTTATCGTTGGAGGGTATTATTTTGGACAAGGGTTGATGGTGGTAATGCATAAATTATCTTTAACTGACTACGTGAAACATCATTGGCTAATATCAACATTAGCGCTGGTATCATTTTTAGTGGTTAGTACGTTTTTAGTGTATTCCGTGAAGAAATTTATTAAAAGAAGTAAGGACAGATCAGAAATATTAAAAGATAAACTAGTGATTGGAGTTGATGTTATTGACTAAATTATTATTAACTTTGGCAAATAGAGCTGTTGCTTATAAGGCATACATGCCATTTATTCAAGATGGTGGGATTTTTGTTCCAACAACCATTCATTTTAAGCTTGGTGATAAAGTTGAAATTGTAATTGGATTGAAAGAGCTTAATAAATCGATTACAGTGATAGGCTCTGTTGTATGGCTTACTCCTCCAGCTTCTAGAACAAGAGAAGGTGTTGGTGTTCGTTTTTCCGGCTCGGAGGGTGCTGAGGCGCAAAAGGTTATTGAGACTTATTTAGCAGGAATGGGAAACAAAAATAAAACGGATACCTATACTTTATAAGTATCTTAATAAGCAATTATTTTCGGGGCGTAGCGCAGCTTGGTAGCGCACTAGCATGGGGCGCTAGAGGTCGTGGGTTCAAATCCCGCCGTCCCGACCATTAAGCAGTCACATAAGGTTCTGACCTACCCCCACTTTTGGGGGAGAGTTCTCTAATTGAGATTCCATCTTATATTCAAATTCTTTGTGTCATGTAATTTATCGTAGAGTGTTTCCTTTGAGTATTATAATAACCTTCAATATATTCAAATATAGATGATTTAGCCGACATTCCGCACCAAAATAGCTATTTTTTTAGTTTCATGAAATTCTCATAA
>JBLIDR010000357.1:0-3384 GCA_047632655.1 Francisellaceae bacterium
AATGTCAAATTAGGCACATAATGATTATCCATCACATCAACATGTATTCTGTTAGCCCCAGAGTCGATAACACGTTGAACATCTGCACCAAGCCGAGCAAAATCAGCAGACAAAATTGATGGGCAAATCCAATATTCGTTAGTTCTCATGAATTATTTCCAATCATTAATATTTTCACTAAATCTATGCAAATATCATACCAGATTAATTTGGTTGATAAACCAACTTATCATCTTTTAATTTATGTAGCTGAGCATCTTTATACTGCAAGTAAGCATTCCTAACAGCTATATAAGGATCAATCGCATATTCTGTTAAACCTTCCATTTGAGGTAAGAAAATAGAGGCTTGACTCACAGCATAAACACCAAAGATACCCCAAGAAACACCGTCAGAGATCAACCCTCCGTTATACCCAGGTAGAAATATTGAAGTTGAGGCATACAACAGTGGGTTCATAAAGGCATCAGGGATCACACCAAGAGTATCTCTAACTGTCGAAGGCCCAGCTAACGGTAGAACGAAATAAGCTGAATCCTCCCAACCCCATTTAGCCATGGTCAAACCAAAATTTTGTTGGCGCGGCTCAAGACCAATTGTAGTTGCGACATCAAATAAGCCAACCACACCAAAAATGGTATTGAGCACAAACCTTGATGCATCTTTACCAGCATTAGCAAACTCAAATTGGAGCAAGTCATTCACCACATGAGAGATCTCAAATGTATTATTGAAAAAATTACTTACGCCGTGCTGAAACATCGTTGGTAAAACAAAGGTGTAAGCATCTGCAACGGGCCCAACCGCATAATCATAGGCATAGCCATTAAATGAATAGATGGCCCTGTTATAACCTTCATATGGATCAGGATTATCCTTAGTCGCAGTAGCGCAACCAGAAAGTGCAATTAGCGCCGCAATACAAATTGAAATTTTTAGTCTATTAAACATCAAGTAGCCTAAACTTTATTATTGATTAAAGTATTAGTCCAACTTTGAAATAATTCAACTCAATCACAATAATATTAGTATTTGAGCTAGATCAAACCCACATCATTTTGTTAGTATGCAATTATAAAAATTATTAATGGCTAAACCATGAACGTTGATCAAAAAGAAATTGAAAAATTTTCCGCCCTTTCTCATAGATGGTGGGATAAAGAAGGGGAAATGAAAGCCCTGCACGATATCAACCCTTTACGCATGGATTTTATCAAAAAAAATATTGCTGATATCAATAACAAATTAGTCTTAGACATCGGATGTGGCGCAGGAATTCTAACCGAAAGTTTAGCACAAGCCGGTGCAAAGACGACCGGAATTGACCTAGCTGAAGATTCAATTGATATAGCAAAACTACATGCCCTAGAATCAAATTCAGATATTGACTATCAGACAATTTCTGTAGAGAATTTTGCTGAGTCTCATAAAAATATTTTTGATGTCATAACTTGCATGGAAATGCTGGAACACGTTCCAGACCCATCTAGCATTGTTAGTGCTTGTATCAGCATGCTAAAGCCTAATGGATATATATTCCTATCTACACTTAATCGTAATTTGAAATCTTATATGATGGCTATTCTTGGAGCAGAATATTTTCTTAAAATAATACCCAAGGGTACACATCAATATGACCGCTTCATAAAACCAAGTGAAATGTGTAATTGGTTAGATAACCTACACTGTCCAGCTATTGATAGTACTGGAATTCATTATAACCCTTTAAGCCAAGTATATAGCCTTGGACAAAATATTGATGTTAACTACATTATCTGCGCCAAGAAAAATGAAACAAGCTAAGGGTATTTTATTTGATTTAGATGGAACCTTAATTGATTCAGCACCAAATATTTTTCAAACTCTATTATTTCTAGCTGACAAATATGAATTAAACGTCCTACCAGAAAATATCTTAAGACCATATATCGGTGAAGGACTTGCCAAACTAATCAGAACTAGCAATCCTAAAGTAGCCGAACATATTTCTCACACATATGCCACAGAGGGGTTCAAACACTACAGAGAAAATGCTCCTAAAAACACAGACCTATATGATGGCGCAACAAAATTACTAGAATTTCTAAATACGAATCATATACCTTGGGGCATTGTAACCAATAAATTAAGAGATATGACTGATGCTATTTTAAATGACTTACCAATCTTAAGCACTTCAAATATTTTAATCTGCCGAGATGACTTAAAAGTCTGTAAACCAAATCCATACCCGCTTCTAAAAGCAGCATCCTCATTAAATTTAAACCCTGAAGACTGCATCTATTTAGGCGATGCAAAAAATGACATGTTAGCTGCAAAAAATGCCGACATGATTGGTGTGATTGCAACCTATGGCTACCTCCCTGAAAACATAAAAGAAATAGATGAATGGCCTCATTTCGGGAAGATACAACACATAAAGGATATTTCAAAATGGATTATTATATAAACTTAACGCATACTTCCCCACCATTTTTACCCAAAAAAGGATCATTTCTATATTACTGTTACCGTAAGTTGCCGCAGAAAAAGCAAAGCCAACTGATGATCGTGGAAAACTTACAATATCAATTTATAACCATTAGCGAATTATTCAAAGAATCATCTGTTGCCATTAAAAAACTAGAATGGTGGATTGATGAGATTAATAAAATTTTTAATGGAAAACCAAACCATCCAGTTTCTATAGCAATGACGCAAATAGTCAAAGAATATAATATTGATAGTGAACAACTAATAAAAACGGCTATATCTAAAACACAAATCATAGCTGGTAACAAAATAAATAATACTCAAGAGCTCAAATCATTCATTGCGAAACAGTATGGCTATTTTGAAATACTGAAAGGCCAGATATTACATAGTCACTCTGACTTAAACACAGGATCATTAAAATGGCTGGAAGATACATCCGAAATTATGGAAAGCATAAGATATATTTATTTATTACTCTGGCATAAAAACCACCACTTATACCTCTTACCTGGTATTGACGCATCGACAGAAAGCAAAATACAAAAAGAACGCTTAAGTACTATTTTTCAAAATTTAACGACTAAATATAATGAGTTAATTCAAGGCACCCCATCAAAAAATCTCAACCCAATCTTGAATAGACTTAAATTACATTATAAAATTCTTAAAGCTATGAAAAAAAACGGCTTTAATGTTGAAAAAACTCGCATTGAGCTAAGTCCATTGCAAATGCTTTTCGCAACCAGATAAATCAAGACACAATCCACCTTCGCCTTCACACCACTTGATGATTAGACTTTTCTAATCCAACAAAAACACAATTGTTATATCGCACTTTGAGTTAATATAGCTATATGCTACAGTTATGTGAACCGTTATGTGATAGGACAAAGTAACTTGAAGAGCAAA
>JBLIDR010000358.1:0-3382 GCA_047632655.1 Francisellaceae bacterium
TAATAATATCAGTGATAGCAGCACTTCTAAAATTATCTGAACCTGTTTTCATTATCAAACGATACACTCCAACAACTTTTGGTTCTTTCGCTAATATTTGATTAGTAATAAATTTTTTGCGGGTATAGTTTGAATCGACAATAGCACCGATTAAGTTATTGGGTACATCTTTAAAGTTTGCTTTCAATTGCTTTGTATCTTTGGGAAAACAATAACCACCGTAACCAAATGAAGGATTGTTATAATGCGTTCCAATTCGAGGATCTAACCCAACACCTTCAATTATATCTTTTGTATTGAGGTTAAAAATTTCGCTGTACGAATCCAGTTCATTAAAATAGGAAACTCGCATTGCTAAATAAGCATTTGAAAAAAGCTTTATCGCTTCTGCCTCGGTGGGTTCAGTAAATAGTACCGATACATTTCTTTTTATCGCGCCTCTTTCAAGCAAACCAGCAAATATCATCGCTCGGTCTGACTTTTCTCCGACGATAATTCGACTTGGATAGAGGTTATCATGAAGTGCTTGCCCCTCTCTCAGGAATTCAGGAGAAAATATGATGTTATTATTTTTGAATTTTTTTCTAACGTTTTCTACATACCCAACAGGTATTGTGGACTTAATCACCATAATTGCGCTTGGATTAATGTCTAATACTCTTGCTATTACAATCTCTATAGATTTCGTATTAAAGAAATTCGTTGTTTCATCATAATCAGTAGGCGTTGATATAATCACATAATCAGCACCAACATAAGCTTCTTCTTCGTTTAATGTTGCTCTAAAATTTGTACTTTCTTTTTCGAGATATTCTTGTATCTCTTTGTCTTCAATTGGAGATATTTTGTTATTTAACAGCTCAACTTTCTCTGGCACGATGTCTAGAGCTACAACTTCATTATGTTGAGATAAAAGAAGCCCATTTGAAAGCCCCACATATCCAGTTCCTACTACTGCAATTTTCATTTATTGACCTATCCCTTATAGAAAACGTGAATTAACACCCTCTAAAAACTTGAAATTTCGTAAAAAATTTTTAATAACCGCTGGCATTAACCATTATCTACTATGAATACATTTATATTATTGTGCGTTTGATTTAAAACAGACTGCACGCTCTCCATTATAATTATTTATTGCGGCTGTTACTTACATTAAATAACCTTTTAAAATTCAATGAATTATGAATCAACCTCAATTGCGGATGTAACTCTTTAAAGAAATAATTGATTAAGTAACCGGCACATAATTGCGATACCAATGTTGCAAATGCCGCACCTTTGATTCCATACTGAGGAATTAATAAATAATTTAAAATAAGATTCACCACTAAACTCAATATTGCACCGTAAAAACCATGCATAGGCAAATTTTCAGCTACTTGCCACTTACCTTTCACAACACCCATTCCTACAAAAATCCCAGCCCAAACGTGAAGTACTAGAACTGATGCGGCTTCATGATAAGCATCGCCAAAGACTAATAAAACTATCCATTCACTCATTAAGGAGATAGGAAGCGCAATAAGCACTCCACCCCAAAATGTCAAATCATACAGCTTCTGCAGCCTAGAATGGTAAAGCTCAACGCTATGTTTTTTTGCATTCACTATTGCAGGAAATAGTGATGAAGTGATGAGCATTGGGATAAAATACCAAACTTCACTTAGCCTAATAGCTGCAGAATAAAACCCTACAGCTTCATCATCTAACATGTTCTTTATCATCACCTGGTCGATTCTCATGTAGAGAGAAATCATTATTCCACTCAAAATTAGAGGCCAACTATCTTTCAATAACCTTAAAGCAATTGTACGTTTAAAGCGCCAAGCAAGTAATGAACTAGCTTTTGTGCTATAAAAGTAACAAAAGGCACAAGCTAGAGAAATGCTGTCAAATAACGTCATCCAAACAAATGCAGTAAGAGGAGCTTCACTTATTACTAATATGATCTTAACAATTGAAGAAATAACTAAGCTGATGATATTGACGTATGCAATATATTTGCTACTTACTTGACTTTGAAAATAAAAATCAACAACGTTAGTGCTTTGAAAAAGGGTAGAACTAGCAATCAGCAGGATATAATATGTGGTCGTGCTATCTTCACCCGTAAAATTTGCAGTCAGTAATATAAGGGTAATAACAATTATTGCTGCAAAAAATTTAAGTGTAAATGCGGTCCCTAATAGCATATTTGCCTGCGACTTTTTTTTTACAAGCTCTCTAACAACTATGCTATCTAACCCTAACGTTGCGATAACTGTAAATAGTCCCACAAAACTAATCAAATATGAGAAAAAACCAAACTGCTTAGGCCCAAGGTAGCGAGCGACCATTACCCCTATAAGTAAACCTGCAGTCATTCTGATTATTTTTTCTAAAAACAGCCAAGATGTATTTGCTAAGTATTTTTGTACACCTGGATTATTTTTTAGTTTATCGAGGTTGTTCTTAATCATCATTACTATTGACAAATCTAGCCTCTAAACTTATCTTGATTTTCAACAAACCAGCTGTATGCCAATTTTAATCCTTGTTGTAAAGTAGTTGAGCTCTTCCAGCCCAATTGTTCAAGCCTGTCAACATTCATCAGTTTACGCGGTGCACCATCTGGCTTTGTCGCATCGAATCTAATTTCTCCTTCAAAACTAACAACCTCTGAAACTGTTTCAACAAGCTCACGAATGGTACAGTCAACACCTGTGCCAACATTAATATGGCTAAGCATTGGCTCAGTATTTTCATCGTAAGTCGATTTATCTAGGTTCATTACATGAATTGAAGCGTCAGCCATATCGTCAACATATAAAAACTCACGCATTGGATTACCACTGCCCCATGCAACCACTTCGTTATCACCATTTAGTTTTGCTTCATGAAAACGACGTAATAAGGCAGGAATAACGTGGCTATTTTCAGGATGAAAATTATCATATGCGCCATAAAGGTTGGTCGGCATTACACTACGATAGTCTCGACCATATTGACGATTGTAACTTTCACAAAGTTTAATGCCTGCAATTTTAGCAACTGCATAAGGTTCGTTAGTTTCTTCTAACGTACCTGTTAACAAAGCTGATTCCGCCATTGGCTGTTCTGCTAATTTAGGATAGATGCAAGAAGAACCTAAAAATAGTAACTGCTGAATGTTTGCTAAATGCGCACTGTGAATTATATTGCACTGTATCATTAAATTTTCATAAATGAAGTCTGCAGGGTAAGTATTATTCGCAACTATTCCGCCAACTTTAGCCGCAGCTAAGTATACTTGTTCTATTTTTTCTGTTTGAAAAAAATCAACAACTGCTTGCTGATTAGTTAAGTCTAATTCACTTCGCGTACGGGTAATTATATTAGTATGACCACTTACTTCAAGTTG
>JBLIDR010000359.1:0-3376 GCA_047632655.1 Francisellaceae bacterium
TTGATAAATATAGGGAGCAGAAAAAAATAAAATAGAAATACATTTCATAGTTTAATGTCCAGCCAGGGATAACAACTGGCCAGTATTTTTCACCAAATATTGGGTGAGAGTAAGGGATAAATAGAAATGAGTATATTATATGCGCTAGATCAAACTGCCCTGATTTAACCGTTGCTGGCAGTAAAATGAGCATAATTGTCATTAGCGCAGCATAAAACCAATACAAAGGAACGACTCTGACTACCCTGTCCCACATAAACGTACGTGGCGCTTTAGGTCTAATTTGCGCTATGTAACAAATAATAAAACCACTTAAAACAAAAAAAACATCCACCCCTTCTTTTCCAAAAACAGGTAGATGTAGGCCGGCAATCCCCAATTCATTGTAGTGCAAACTTATATGAAAATAGACAACTGCCAACGCGGCCAAACCTCTTAGGTACTGCAGATATATAAGCATTAACTAATCCGCTTTTTTATTTGCAAACGTTAATAATTGTTTAGCTATATTGTGCCAGGAAGGCAAATACTCATTGGCTAAAGCTTCGGTTTTTATTGGCTTTTCATCAATAAGTATATTCTCGCCTGTAGCAAGTGGCTCTATATAAATAGCATCTGTAAAATGTTTTAGCATGTCATTAGCACGCATTTTGGCGATTATTTTTAAGCCTGCTGCGTGATATTCCCACAACTTCATAGGTGAACGCCCCATATTTGATGAGTGATTATTAAACGGCATTAAACCATAGCGATAGTTTTGCATAAGCGAAGGGAGAGACAAATATTCTACCGCGCCTTTAAATTTTAAATTCTGAGGTAAAACGGCTGGAAGAACAAGTGCTACAGGACCAAACATGTCAAATTGGATCTCTGAGTTGGCGTAAGCAATATTGATTACGAAAGTCAAATCGAATCTAAAATCAATCGCTCCAACATAAATCACACCATCACGTTTATTATTTTTTTGTAAATAATTGTTAAAAAACTCAAGATCAACCCCATTATTTAACACAATAGAGTCTTGCACGTGGTACTTATTCTGCAGAGGCGCCAGTACATTGAGGTTAGTCGCAGCAATACGCTGGGTATAATTAAACACACCAGTTTCCGCATAGTCAAATCTGGGACCGCCCATTTCACCGTATATATCGGTTGGCCTGTAAATTATTTTACAAGCATCGAAGTATCTCAAAACCGGGTGGAATAATGGTTGGTCGACCAGGATCAAGTCGAATGCTTGCTTAGATAGAGTTTTAATATAATGTTTAATAAAAATAGCATTAATACGATCCAAAATATCACTGTAACCTAAGGGAAACGGCAAAAATGGAATATGATCCTTTACTAACCAGTGTTCATCAATCACATTTTTTTGAAATAATGCGACCTTTAGCTTTTGTAAGCCGGTACTTGATTTAAACAAGTTCAATAAAGAAACAGGCGAACTTACATGGTAAACCTCATGCCCTTGTATGCAAAATTGTCTAGCGAGCTGGTGACTTCCAACCACAAACCCAGTGGCAAGGCTAGCATGTGATAGCAGCAGTATTCTCATATCATCTCTCTTGAATTAATATAAATCACTTAATTTGATTATTAGGCACTATCATCTGGCTTAATGTAGTCCTTAGCTATGCTAAAATACTAAAATCTAAATAAGGTCAGTTCAAACACTATGGGGCATTTTTTTAAGCTCACTATTATAGATAAATCCTACCAGCAACCAGAGTAAAGCTGCTGTTTTAATCGAATAAACAGCATTTCCTCCTATCATTAAATTGGCAAAAATATAAATACTTAAACCTAAAGCGCATAACCTGCTTTCAGTCGATGTTTGCTTTAGTATAAATAGGGTAAAGCAGACAAATACTGTGCCACCAAAAACTGTGTAGGCTGCAAACAAATACCCAAACCCACTATCCCAAAGTTGACCGACTTTCAGCACACCAAGGCCAAGGTAATCAAGTATTTCCAAGTCAAGAAAATGGCCAAAACCCAGGTTAATTCGCCCTAACAAATTATCCCCAATGACGTCTCCGAAAAAACCAGTTATAAAAAAGCCTATTAGTATTACAGCTATTGGGACACAGAGGTTCGAGTAAGCAGGTATGTAAGCTCTGCACTGGCCAATAAAAAACAAAACAAGGGCAAGAAAACTGCCAACGCGGGTCTCATTTGAGAGGCATATCAACAGAATAAGGCAGATGTAGAATATCCTAATTATGTTAGTGAATTTGGCTTGGAAGATCATCAAGTAAACACCTAATATGGTGCAAAAGTTTGCCAAACTCACTTGCTCCAGGAATATTGACGAGGTTCTGGGCCCACTAAAAACCCCATAAGAAAACCGCCCTTCGAAACCTTCAGCATTGCCAAATACACCTATCTGGTTAAATTCTTTGATCTCTATGCCTCGGGTATTTTGATAGTAAAGAGCAGGTTTAAATAATTCTACATATAGTTCTAACATAAAAATTTCAATGATTAAAAAGAAAGCGATAACAAGCGATATACATAAAAACAATCTGTGTATATAGGCTTCACAGATACGTGATCCGATTAAAAAGAAAACACATATTATTAAGATGTTTCTGATGCCATCAATAAAAACCATCTGACTGATAATCAAAATAATCATTGATGAAAGCAATGCGGATAGAAACAAAAACACTACATATTTATCTTTTTCGAGCAATTTAGATTGGGTAAACACTACAGCTAAACTTGTTCCCAAGATACTCACCTCTGTAAGTACCACCAAGCCATTACTTAATTCAAAAAACAAACTATTAATCAATGCTAATATTGCGTTATATGTAATCCCTAGTATTACCAATGCAAACATTACCTTCATCGGTATGTTCGCTAATTTTGACATGACAAATCACTTTTATTAACTGATATCCTTTTTCTACAACTATTAAGAATAACTTCAATATATTTATAGCTATATTTGGAAAAAATGGTAACCGCTATTAACACACTTAAGCCGCAGTAGCTGCCTAATACATCAGATTTCAATCAATATTCCTTAAAACAGTTACGGATAAAAACCGCGTTACCAATAATATAACGTCGCCATAATCTTCTGGGCTCTTGTAATAACCTATAAGCCCATTCCAGTTTAAGTTTTTGCATTATATTTGGGGCTCGCTCCACTTTGCCCGCCACAAAATCGAACAATGCGCCAACGCCAATTGCCAAATCAACATCCATTTTATCTTTGTATTGCCAAATCCATTTTTCCTGCACCGGGTTGCCCATAGCAACTATTAAGGTATTGGCACCGGAATTTCTAATGATGTTTAGTAATGACTGACAATTATTTTTATCAAAATAGCCGTTATGGTAACCACACCAACTATGTTGTTTATAT
>JBLIDR010000360.1:0-3368 GCA_047632655.1 Francisellaceae bacterium
AAAAGTCTAGAGGCACATTGGGCCCATATTTTTATCCATGGAATTCTACATTTATATGGTTATGATCATGTTACTGAAAAGGATGCCAATATAATGGAACCAATTGAAATAGAAATATTACAGCAACTTGGGTTTGATGACCCATACGAAACAACGGAAAAAGAATGAAAGATTCAACTGATGAATTAGCAGAACAATCTAGTTCAAAACAATCAACATCGTGGCTTGGAAAAATAACTCATAGTCTAATTGGACCAAAAAATTTAAATGACTTAATGGAAATAATCACTATAGCCGCTAAAAATGAAGCTATTGATTCTCAAACCAAAGCTATGATTCAAGGAGTCATCAATGTCTCAAACCAAAAAGTTAGAGACATAATGGTACCCCGTGCTCAAATGGTGACTGTCTCAAACAGCATGCCACTAGAGAGTATTATAAAAGAAGTCAGCTCATCAACTCATACCAGAATCCCTGTTTTTGATGAGCAACGTGAAGATATTTGTGGCATTTTACATACCAAGGACCTGTTACAACATTTTATAGATAATAAATCTACCGATAATTTTAATATTGAAAGTGTATTACGACCGGTTATTTTTATCCCTGAAAGTAAAAAGCTTGATAGCCTACTAAAAGACTTCAAGAATGCTCATATTCATCTAGCTATTATTGTTGATGAATACGGCACTATATCAGGTTTAGTCACCATTGAAGATATTTTAGAAGAAATTGTGGGTGAGATTGAAGATGAATTTGACCAAGAAGAAGAACATATCCTAAAATTATCAGACAATGAGTATATTATTGATGCGATCACTGAAATAGATGAATTCAATGAAGTATTTGGTTCCAATTATTCTGACATTAATATTGATACAATTGGAGGCTTAATTATACAAAGCATAGAACGTTTACCACAAGAAGGTGAAGTAATCACTCTTGATAAATTTATCTTTACTGTGTTAAATGCTGATACACGCAGGATTAACAAGCTAAATCTTAAATTAAATGATAAATAAAATTTTAAACTTAAAAAATAGCAATCATATTAATTGCTACCTTAATCTTATTTGCCTACTTGCAGGCTTTAGCTTAGTTTTTTCTTTTTCTCCATATAGTTTTAGCTTCATAGCTTTCATTTCTATCGCTATTTTATTTTTTATTATTGACATTAGCCTACCCAAAAAAGCCTTTATAAGAGGATATTTATTTGGCCTAGGACTTTTTGGTTACGGGATTTCTTGGGTTTATGTAAGTTTAACTTCCCTCGGTGACTCACCGGTCTGGTTATCCATTATAATCACCATACTATTTATTGGCCTAATTTCAATATTTCCAGCTATTTTTGCTTATTTCAGCGCTAAAATATTTGCCAAATCAAAAACAAGGACATTATTAATTTTTCCAGCATTTTGGATTTTAGTTGAAATAATGAGGGGTTGGATTTTTACCGGCTTTCCTTGGTTGTCCCTAGGTTATTCACAAACTAATACTCTCCTTGGAAGTTATGCGAAAATTGGCAGTGTATCGCTAGTGAGTATTATCGTATGTTTAGTTTCAGCTTTAATTGTACTTATATTCCAAATTAAATACAGATACTGCAAAATACTGCCCATCATTGCAATTAGTTTATTATTTTTAGGTGGATGGATACTGGGGAAACAGAACTTTGTCTATGATACACACCAATCAAGAGAAGTATTACTGATCCAAGGAAACATAAAACAAACAGATAAATGGGATGCTCAAAAAACGATGAGTATTCTTAATACTTATTATGATTTAACCGAAGCGAACATCAAAGATAATATGCTGGTTTTTTGGCCAGAAAATGCAATACCACTTTTCCCTTATCAAGTTAAATCTTATCTCAACGTTGTCGATAAACTTGCTGAGGATCATCACGCTTCTATTTTAATTGGTTTACCCATCTTAAATAGAAAAACTAAACAATATTATAATGGAGCAACGGTTATTGGTTATGGCTATGGGACATACCTCAAACATTTACTTGTTCCTTTCGGAGAATATTTTCCTATGCAATGGCTGACAAAGCCTTTTGTTAAGATGATGAACGTTCCAATGTCAAGTTTTACTCCAGGCCCAGAAATACAACCAACGCTTAAAATGGGAAAAATTAATGTTTCTGTGTTAATTTGCTATGAATCAGCTTTTCCCACACAAGTAAGAAAAAACATTCAAAATGCACAATTACTGGTAACATTAAGTGATGATGCTTGGTTTGGTCACACTATCGGTAGTGCTCAACATCTTGAAATGGCAAGAATGCGTGCAATTGAAACAGGAAGGTACGTCGTTCAGGCAACCAATAATGGCACAACCGCTATTATTAATAATAAAGGTGAGGTAACAAATACGATCCCTCAGTTCACACGAGGCGCCTTAAGTGGGAAAGTTTATCTTATATCAGGAGAAACACCATGGCTAAGATATGGTATGCCACCTATTTTTATGCTTATTTTTTTAATGATAATTATAAAAATTGTCTATAAACATCCATTTGCAACAAAACATAAAAAACAGTAGAATGACCATGTTAAAATTTTGATGTAAAATGTGAGGAATTAAGATATGTTTAAAGAATTTGCAAAACTAGATACCAAAAAATTTCAAGAAAATCTTCTTTTTCGCCATACTGACAAACCAACAGAAATTGTAGATGTTAATGCTCCAGCATTAACTGTTTTTACTGACTTTCAAATCAGAGACCCTGAAACCACTAAAAAATTCACATTAGCCTCTGAAGCCTTAAAACATATGAAAGGAGCGGGAATTAAAAGCTTACTTGTCGTTGATGATGAGAGTCAGGCCATAGGTTTTGTGAGTTCAGCTCATATTCAAGGTATTTCTCTGATGCAATCTGCTAAAAATAATGATGTACCTCCTGCACAGGTCACAGTTGGAATGATGATGATTAATATCGAAGCATTATCCATGGTAAACTATAAAGATCTTAGCAATGCTCGTGTCGGCCATATAGCTCGTTTACTTCATGATAAAACATATCACCATCTCTTAGCCTATGACGAAGATTGTAAAAATGGAGATATTCATATTCGTGGCATATTTTCTAGAACGAGGCTGAATCGCTTGTTAGGAATAAATATTGGTGCTAACTTTAGCCTCAATAGTGTCTCCGATATGAATAAATACCTATAATCACATTAGAAAACATTTGACAATTTAACTTTCACTGATTAGAATCTTTATGCGGTTAAGTTAGGTATTCCCCGATAGCTCAGTTGGTAGAGCAAATGACTGTTAATCATTGGGTCGGCGGTTCGAGCCCGTCTCGGGGAGCCACTTAACATTATTTGAAGTATTGAAATATGGCTAAACATAAC
>JBLIDR010000361.1:0-3358 GCA_047632655.1 Francisellaceae bacterium
TCTATTTAATAGTTAATAGTCAAAATATGGCAGAATTGATGCTATCAGCTGATATAGCTATAGGGGCGAGTGGTGGGACCGCTTGGGAGCGCTGTTGCTCAGGTTTACCTTGTTTAACGACGGTTAATGCTGAAAACCAAAAGGTAATCGCGAATAATTTAGCTCAAGCGGGTGCAACTATTAACTTAGGTTGGTATAAAAACATTACGATTCATACTATCGTTTCAGCCTTAAATAGTTTACTTAATGATACAAGTGCCTATGAAAAAATGAGTAATTGCTGTTTTGAAGTATGCGATGGCAAAGGTGCAGCTAGAGTTGCAGCTAAGCTTGTACAAAAAACAACCAAGCACCTTTTAACCATCCCCAAAGAAATCATATTTCATGCAGCAAAAGCAGATGATTGTGAATTAATATACGGTTGGCAATCCAATAAAAACATTAGAAAATACTTTATAAATCCAAAAACACCAAGCTGGCTAGAGCACATGCAGTGGTATAATACCTGCTTGCTAGATCCAAACAGAATACTCTACTTACTACATAATGATCAGGGTAATAGCGTTGGTTTATTACGACTCGATCAATTAACAAAAAATAAGTGCAATACGGATATACCGACATACGAAATATCTATTATCATTGCTCCCGATCACCAGGGTAAAGGTCTGGCAGTAAGTACCTTAACAAACCTAAGTCAACTTAAACAAAATGCAACCTATATGGCCACAATACACAATAAAAATATTCAATCACAAAAAGCCTTTACCAAAGCCGGATTTAAAAAAGTTTCTCCGTCATCTTATCAGCTGAATGTAATCAACTTTCGATCTGATAATATCAAAAAACTAGGGCCTAATAATTAAATGAAAATATTAATGAGTGCTGCTGGCTCGTCGGCAGCGACAGAAATAATAAGGCATATTAAACGTCTAGGTCATTATGTTATTGGTATTGATGCAAATCACCACAGTGCCCCCCTCGCTATAAATATTTGTGATGAGTTTTATTTATCACCATTGTGTAAATCTAACGATTTCATTCCATTTATTAACAGTCTTGTTAATAAATTTGACTTGTATATTCCATTTATTGACGAAGAATTAATTTTGTTATGTCAACATCCTGACTTACTAAAAACCGCCTTTGATAAAATATTATTAAACCCCCAAGAGACGGTGTTAACTTGCACAAGTAAAATAAATTTCCAGCAACAGTGCCGAGTGTATGGTTTGCCCGTGGCTCCATTAACAACGTCTGCCCCCGCCATATTTAAACCTAATTATGGGCGAGGTAGTAAAGGTATTTTTTATATTGAAGATAATGAATTGATTCCTTACTTTTTAAAACAAGATGGCGTTATTCAAAACGTTATTGAAGGTGTTGAATATACTATCGATGTACTTACTGATAATGACTCAAAATGGGTCTTTGGTGTTGCAAGAAAAAGGCTTGAAACTGCAGGGGTGTCTAGGGTTGGCGAAGTTGAACAGAATGAAACAGTACTTTCGCTAGCAAAAGAGTGTTGTGCTACTTTCAATTTTATAGGGCCCATTAATATACAGATCATGCTTGATAAAAATAACATACCACACTTAATAGAAATAAATCCTCGTCTGTCAGGTAGTTTAATATTTTCTACTTTAGCGGGTTTTGATATTATCGATTTAGCTCTTAAATTATGGTCAAAAGAAACAATCAATATTCCTCACCCTGATGAAATAAAAAATAAAAAATTCATTCGTTATTGGCAAGAATACTCATGTTAGCTGAACAGTTATTTGAACAATTAGCGGAATTTGAGGAAATAATCTTCGATTTAGATAATACACTTTACCAACAAAAAGACTTTGACCGTGGTGCTTTTGAAGATATAACTGCCGCATTAAAAAAAGAAAGCCAGCTAACACTTGACGGTATGGAAGACTTTTTAATGACTCATAAAAAATTTAAAGGTAATAAATACAATAAATTATTTAATGATACTTTAGACAAATACCACTTATCTCAGTCCTTACTACCTATAATGCTTACAAATTACTTTTCGCATAATGGGCGCTATATAAACAAAGAAAGTGGTTTAATGCCTTTAATAAAAAAACACCTCGTCAACAATAGAATATTTGTGGTGACCAATGGACCAATAATGGTACAGGAAACTAAAGTTAGGCGTTTAGCGTTAGAAGAGTACGCCACTATTGTTATCTGTTCATCTAAAGAGCCTCAGCAATTAAAGCCTAATAGCTATGCTTTCGATGAACTATCTAAAAAAAACTATTTCATTAAACCAGTAATGGTTGGTGATGATCACTCTACCGACGGTTTATTTGCCACTAATGTAAATATCCCTTTTATTCACTTTGATATAACCCAAGATGACAAATGAATATAAATAATTTTAAAATTTCTAAACAAAACAAGCCCTTTATCATCGCTGAAATGTCAAACAATCACCTGTGTGACCTTTCAATAGCCAAAAAAATCATTGAAAAAGCAGCAGAGTGTGGCGCTGATGCAATAAAAATTCAAACGTATACCGCTGACTCTCTAACGATTGAGTGCGATAAACCAGAATTCATCATTCAAGATCCATTATGGAAGGGGCAAAGCTATTATCAATTATATAAAGATATAGCTATGCCAATGGAATGGACTTCGATTCTTTTTGAACATGCTAAAAAGCATAACATTATTATCTTTAGCTCTCCTTTCGATGAAGAATCGGTTCGCTTATTAGAAACAGTCAATTGCCCTCTCTATAAAATAGCCTCTTTTGAAATTCAAGACTTCGCTTTATTAAAAGCGGTAGCGCAAACAGGTAAGCCTGTCATTATGTCGACCGGTATTGCAACACTTGACGAAATAAGAAAAAGTGTTAGTTTTTTAAAAGAACATGGGTGTTCGGATGTTGCTATTCTTCACTGTATAAGTTCATACCCTTGTAGTTTCGAACAAATGAATTTATTAGCAATAAAAGAGTTAGCGTCACTTGATTTACTTTACGGCTTATCTGATCACAGCTTAACGAACATTCCTGCTATTGCCGCCGTAGCAATGGGAGCAACGATTATAGAAAAGCACTTTACCTTAGACCGTGCATTAGGAGGGCCAGATGCAGCGTTTTCAATCAACCCAGAAGAGTTGACATCTCTGGTCAATGAAACTGAATCTACTTGGCTGGCTTTAGGTAATAAAAATATATTTAATGACACTAAAAGGCCAGGAAAACATCATGGTAGATCTATTTATGTCACTAACCCCATGAAAGCTGGCGATACTCTATCAGAAAAAAACACTCGTATCATTCGACCAGGTTTTGGTTTGTCTCCAATATATTACGATGAAATTTTAGGTAAAA
>JBLIDR010000362.1:0-3355 GCA_047632655.1 Francisellaceae bacterium
ACTGTAGATGAGATTAAATCAAAATGGCTGAGAGTTGCATATTCTGCCAAGAAATTAGGAATAGAAGATCAAAACCTCAACGACGACTTCAGGAAAAAAATAGCTACTCGTAAACGGGCATTGGGTGGAAATAAAGGTGTTGGTCGTTTTTCCTGTGACCGTCTAGGTAAAGAGCTTACTCTTTATACAAAAACTTCCCAACAAGCGACTTACAATAAGCTAGATATAAGTTGGAATGATTTTGAAGATAACGATTTGGTAAAATTTGAAAATGTCGGGGTAAAACGGACTACTGGCAATTCTCTACCTGACCATATGAAATCTCGTCTTGCCTCTGCCAATACAATTCTTGAAATTGCCGGCCTCAGAAACGACTGGGATTACAAAAAACTCCAGAGTTTAAAAAAAGAACTAGCACAACTTATCAATCCTTTTGAAGTAAATGAAGATATCCAAATAGAAATTTATGCCAAAGAATATGTAAATCAAGACGCAAAAACAAATATTGAATTCAGTAAAGTTAATGGCTTGATTAGTAATAACATATACAAGGCTATAGGGCTTAGTACGACAAGAATAGAGGTAAAACTTCGCAAGGGTACTGTCCATACTAAACTAATAGATCGCGGTGAGTTAATTTATGAAATCCAAGAAAAAGCTGACTTTTCTCACATTAATAACATTCCCATCAACATCGACCTCTCTTTTTTAAATAGAGCTGCTAAAACTAGATTCACTCGTTTCATGGGTATAACAGCACTTGATTTTGGCCATGTATTTTTGTTTAAAAATGGCTATAGGGTCATGCCATATGGCGTTCGCGGTAGCGACTTACTTGGTTATGATGCCCGGAAAATTCAGGGGCAGATGCGCTATCTGGGATCACGTGATCTACTAGGCCAAATAAATATTTTAGATGATAACGCAGCTTTAATTGAACCTAGTAGTCGTGATGGTGGATTAATAAAAAATGTAGCCTATTCAGAATTAGAGAATCTATTCAAAAAAAATGCATTGGTTAGACTTGAAGCTTACGTTGTCGGAATTACCTTTAAAGACGCTACAGATAAAGACAAGGAAGATAGTTCTGGCATTTATAAAGAAAAATCACGAATAGGTGTTATTAGCTTAATTAACAAATTAGTTAGCAATGAACAGATTGAAATCATTAATTATCATAAAGAGCTAGTTGATATAATTGATGAAAAGTCACGTGACTTTACAAGTACGATAAAAAACCTGAAAGAAATTGCTAGCGCTTCTCAAAACACCCATTTATTACAGCAAGTAAAATCAGCAGAAGTAAAATACGCGGCACTTAAACAAGCAAAAAAAGAGGCTGAAGAAGCCTCTCTCGCTGCACGAGAAGCTGCCGCCGAAGAAAACAGAAAAGCCAATATAGCGTTAGAAGCGCAAAAATTAGCCGAGAAAAATTTAGAAGCAGAAATAAAAAGATCACTATTTCTTCAAAGTCTAACAGAGGTAGATGTAGAAGACGTAATCGGTCTGAGTCACCAAGTCATTTATGATGCAACAAACATAAAAAATACCGTTAATGACGTGTTAGAGCGAATTACCTTAGATAAAGAGTATTTTAATGGTTCCGTCGCATTGCAGATACTCCAGAGTATAAGTCTCAGTAATCAAAAGATATTATTGGCGTCACAATTTGCTACTAGAGCGAATTTTCGACATCAGTCAGATGGTATTACTGAAGATATGGCTGCTTTTCTCAAAGACTACATAATTGTATCTGTTAACCCTAACGCTTTTAAAATTGACGTAACTGTGGCAATTGACGAAGAAATTGAATTTCCTAGAACATTTAAACCACTAGAGCTTTCTATAATAATTGATAATTTCGTATCGAACGCTCAAAAGGCTGGAGCAAGTCAAATAAATTTTAAAGTATCAATAGTAGATAAAGTTCTTAATATCATTGTCAGCGACGATGGCGATGGATTAGGTGCTGAAGTTGATATTTCACGTATCTTTGATCTTGCCTATAGCGGAACTCAAGGTTCTGGTATCGGCCTTTATCACATTAAATCTGTACTTAAACAATTAAATGGATCAGTGAAATTATTAAAAACCTCTAGTAATGAGGCTAAATTTTTAGTGGAGATTAAGGATGAAAACTAGTTTTAACATAGCTTGGGTTGATGATAATTTTAATGATCCTGAGATGGACCTTGTAAATCAGCTTAGAAGGAAACTTCATAGAAAGAATGGTTTTTCTTTAGTAGTAGACGATGTCTATGCTGAAATTACGAAGGGGGATTTTAATGGCTTGTTATATAAGTTAGCTGCCACTATTGATTTATCAAACAGTGTTGACTTGATTCTTATTGATTATGAACTCGGTGACAAAACAACGGGTGAAAATATTGCAAACAAATTTAGGGCCAAACTGCCATCAGTCGATATCTTATTTTACAGTGGCAAGCTAGCAGCAGAAAATTTAAGGCAATTAATAGCAAAGGAAAATGTAGATGGTATTAACTGTGTTGGGCGCAACAATTTAGCTGAAGGTGCTTATGCAATTATAGAGAATGTCATTAATAGATCTCATAAGATCAGTACTCTTCGAGGATTAATTCTTAACTCAGTATGTGAGATGGACCATACGATTAGAGAGATTCTTTGCAAATATAGCTCAGTAAATACAGTTCAGATGACCGAAATCAAAAATAAAGCTGTCGACCAAATCGATTCAAAAGCTTCTTCAACAAAAAAAATGCAAATGAAAACTCAATCGGTTGAAGAGCTATTAAATAATAAGAGCATGATGAGCGGAAGATTGTTTACAGTTTTAGAGGAAATTAAAAGTAGCCTGATGCTGTCTAGTGGTCAGTTAAATCTACTTAATGTTTATCGAACAAAGATACTTGATTTAAGAACAACTGCAGCGCATGCAAAAGAGGCTACGTGTCAGACTACTGGTCAATCAATGTTAAAATTTAAAAACGTAACATATAAACGCTGTGATATTGACCATATTTGTAAAAGTATAGTTGATCACGAGAATAATATTCAATCTATATTAGATGGTATGGCTTAACCACCTGCTATCTATATAGGTAAATATAACAGCAGCATGAGAAAAATTTATTTTGGCATGCCGAGAATATCTGGATTTTGATATCTTAGATGCCATTATCGACTTAAGATTTAGATAACTGATATTTTGTATGCAGTCCAAAGTATGAATAATCACTATCTAAAAGGGCAACTTGTTGATCAAGCCAGCCTATTAAATCTGCTCCTTGAATATAATCACTTAAGTTCCTGCCAATGAATTCATTTAGAGAGTCTGCGACACCATTTTTGGTAGGTAATCCCCAATAGTTCCCTC
>JBLIDR010000363.1:0-3348 GCA_047632655.1 Francisellaceae bacterium
ATGTACCCTTTATAACGTTGAGAATGAATTAAATCTTTTCCAATTTTACTTCTTAGGCGATATACATATACATTCATCGCTTGTAAACAACTGGGGTCTGCATGGCTACCCAGTGCTTGATATAACTGCTCTCGACTTAATACTTTGTTAGAGTTAACTAGAAAAAAAAGTAATAACTTAGTCTCATACTCGGTTAAGCTAATCTCTTGATTACTCCCAATCTCAGTTAATGTTTCAGTTTTTTCGGAATATAAAAAGCAATCAAAATAATAATCATTCTTTTCGTTGATTGCAGTAACATATCTATCTTCTTCTAATTTAATGCGTCTTAGTATTGCTTGAACTCGAGCAATGATTTCTTCTTTTTTAAATGGTTTTGCGACGAAGTCATCAATGCCTAGGTCAAACCCTTTTATCATGTTTTGATCGCTAGAGTTTGCCGTGATCATGATGATTGGGACCGTTGATAATTCTCGGATCATAATACATAACTCATGTCCGTTATAATCTGGTAGCATGAAGTCTAAAAGGATTAGGTCAGGAATTTCTTTATTTAACTGTTGTTTTAGACTGGCTCCATCAGCAACAGATGTTGTGTCATACCCTAGGTCATTTAAAAATTCAGACAAGAGGTCTCGAATTAATTTTTCGTCATCTACAATTAATATTTTATAAGCCATAATGAAAAATCTACTCTTTACGCTATTAGAATAATAGCCTTTGATTTATAATTTGTCATATTTCTTCCAGAAACCTTTATCTCTAAATTTATTTTGATTGTGGTGTTTAACTATAGTGCTATCTTTTAATGTCTCATTATGAATGATGTGTGTATTATCTATAATAAACATATTGAGGGTTGATATATAATGCGTGAAATAACTGAAAATAAAATTATAGAGCTATGTAAAAAATCTAAATCTAGTGCGCAAATATTAGCGCTTTCATCTTCAGATGTTAAAAATAAAGCCCTTAAATTTATGGCTGAAGAAATTAAGAATAAAAAGGTATATATTTTAGAACAGAATCAAAAAGATATGCTTTTAGCAGCTGAAAAAGAATTATCAGAGTCCATGCTTGATAGGCTATTATTGACTGAAAATAGAATCTTATCAATGGCTCAAGGGTTAAATGATATTGCTGAGCTACCCGACCCTGTAAATAAAGTACTATATGAAACTCAGCGCCCCTCAGGTTTATCAATTAAAAGAGTGAGCGTGCCTCTAGGAGTGTTAGCTGTAATTTATGAATCACGTCCGAACGTTACTGCTGATGCTGCTGGTTTGTGTTTGAAGTCAGGTAACTCAGTAATTCTTAGGGGTGGGTCAGAGAGTTCAAATTCTTCCAGGGCTATTCTTAAGTGCTTACATAAAGGCTTGGCGCGAGCAAATTTACCAGATACTGCAATTCAAATGGTGCCAACACAAGATCGTTCGGCTGTTAAAATTTTAATTTCTCAAGATCAATACATTGATGTAATCATTCCTAGAGGCGGTAAATCACTAATTACTTATTTGACTGATAATAGTAAAATTCCATTATTTAAACACCTTGAAGGGTTATGTCATACATATGTCCATCAAGATGCAGATATTGAGAAAGCAGTTAAGATATGTCTGAATGCAAAAATGAGACGCACTGGGATTTGTGGTGCAACAGAAACAATTTTAATAGATAAAAACATTTCAGGAATACTATTGAGTAAATTAATTCCAGCCTTTCAGGGTCTTAACTGTGAATTAAGGGTTGATGCTAACATTCACTCAAGTTACCCTGATTTGACTCTTGCAACTGAGGAAGATTGGAGTACTGAATATCTAGGTAGTATCATTTCGATTAAAACGGTAGAAAATGTAGAGGAGGCTTTGAGTCATGTCTCGAAATATAGTTCAAGTCACACCGATGCGATAATTACTGAGAACAATCAGGTAGCTGAGGTTTTTTTAAATTCAGTTGATAGCGCAATTGTGATGCATAACACTTCAACTCAATTTGCTGATGGATCTGAGTTTGGTATGGGTGCTGAAATAGGTATTTCAACCGGGAAATTACATGCCCGCGGCCCGGTTGGCGTTGAGCAGTTGACGACATTTAAATATAAAGTAATTAGTGATGGCGCTGTAAGAGCTGGCTAGACTATAATGGGGTATAGGATTGTTTGGTTGAGTTAGAGATGTTATATTTTTATAAAATCTTAATTACTTCAGTATTAATTGTCGCTATTGCCGAAATTTCAAAAAGAAGTTCTGTTATTGCAGCTATACTAGCATCATTACCGTTAGTATCAATTTTAGCCATGTTATGGCTGTATATCGATACTAAAAACATTCATAAAGTTTCAGAGCTCTCTCATGGTGTTTTTTGGTTGGTTATACCGTCACTGTCTTTTTTTCTTTCATTACCTTTTTTCCTTAAAAAAAATTGGGGTTTTTATTTAAGCATGGGGTCAGCTTTGTTAGTAACAATTTGTTGCTATTTCATTATGTTAATGTTGTTAAAACAATTTGGAGTTAAGCTTTAATCTTTATGTTAAGATTAACCCTTATTGATATTATTTTAGGTTGTTTATGATATTTGATAAAAAAATTAAAGCGCTCATTTTTGATTGTGATGGAACTTTAGTTGATTCTGGGAAGATACATTTAAAAGCATGGAAAGAAACGATAGACGGCTTTGGTTGTATTTATGATGAATCATTTTTAATATTACGTAACGGCTTGCCTTCAGAGCGCATTATTTCTGATTATAATAAGCACTTTGGTGTAGATATTAATGCCGCTGATTTTGCACAAAAGAAAAATAAAAATATGGAGCAATTTCTTAAACAGGTTAAAACCATTCCAGAGATTAGTAGTATTTTGCTAGAAAACTTTCAAAAATATAAAATTTGTGTTTTATCAGGAGGAAATGCAGTCGATGTAACAATGTCTTTAAAGGTCAATAATTTGCTGGATAAATGTGATTTGATTGTGACAGCAGATGATGGCTTTCCAACTAAAGACAACCCGGAAATTTATCATCAGGTTGCTCAATCTTTATCAACTAGTATTGATTGTTGCCATTTTTTTGAGGATGGTTTTTTTGCCATTAAAGCCGCAAAGGCAGCTGGCATGCAAGTAACAGATGTAAATGAATTTTTAAGTGGGATCGTTAAATAAAATTAATACCTTATAAAATTTTTAATTTTAAAACTGTTTGTCTATAATTATTTTTAAGTAAACCTTAGGAGAATTAAATGTTAAAGAATAAAATTAAGTATGCAGTGCTGTCTATGATATTTATAATGCCATTAAGCTTGATAGCATCAGGGTATAATCAATCATTACCCCAAAACAATATACAGAGTGA
>JBLIDR010000364.1:0-3340 GCA_047632655.1 Francisellaceae bacterium
AAAAGTACTACTACCAGGGAACCAGAACTGCATAATCATTGCAGCTGCTAACACTTCTACCGCTATAGTAATTGCCCAATTAAACCAATAGTTCCAGCCCATAGCAAAACCAAAAGCAGGATCAACATAATCACCTGAGTACTCACAAAACGAACCTGTAGTTGGCCTGTATGCTGACATTTCACCTAAGCTACACATTAAGAAATAAACCATTATGGAAATTAGCCCATAGGCAAGTAATGCCCCGCCCGGCCCTGCCTCACTAATTGCACCGCCACTGGCAAGGAATAATCCTGTTCCAATAGATCCACCAAGAGCAATCATAGTCAAATGTCTTGATTTGAGACTGCGTTTTAATTTAGTCATGTTTGACTTCCTATTTTTATATCAATCCAGGCTCTTGTCATAAGCTATTAGAAAAAAATACATTTACTCATCAATACTAAGTGCGATGTTTGTATGTTAAAAGTCTAATCGTAAAATTACCGCAACATTTACTAAACTTAAGCGTTTAGCCGTATAAAAATATCTTTTTTTAGCTAAAATGTAAACGTTGTATCAACAAATTGAAATTATATTTTACATACTTTTTAAATGGACGCCTTTGGTTTTAACAAAAGCATATAAGCCATGTTGTGACAAGGTGGCCCCTAGCCCAGAATTCTTCCTCCCAGCCCAAGGTAGAAAAGGTGAAATACGATCACAACAATTCCAATAAACATTACCAGCGTCAAGTTGTTTAATGATTCCTGTTGCACGCTCTTTATCGGCTGTAAAGACACCAGCCGTTAAGCCATATTGAGTATCATTCATCAAGGAGATAGCTTCTTGATCATCTTTAACACTCTGAATTCCTATCACAGGACCAAAAGTTTCTTCAGTCATGATACGCATACTATGGTCAACATTAATAAAGACAGTAGGCTTAAAAAAATACCCTTGAGATTCAATTTTATGACCACCAAATAAAATTACGGCCCCTTTTCTCAATGCATCCTTTACTTGAATTTTGAGAAAATTAAGGTGTTGAGGCCTAGTAATAGCACCATTAGTTATGCACCTTTCCTTTGGGTCACCAACTGATAATTTGGCTGTCGCATTGACAAAATGTGATACAAACTTATCGTAAATTGAATGATGCACATAAATACGCTCAACAGAACAACAGCTTTGCCCGTTGTTATAAAAAACACCTTCAACTAAAGATTTAGCGGTTTCTTTTACGCTAATTATATCGTCTGTAACATAAGCAGGATCTTTGCCTCCTAGCTCTAAGCCTAATGGAACTAATTTTTCTGCAACCTTTTTAGCTATATGTTTTCCGGTAGCCACACTTCCAGTAAAAAAATAACCATCAAGTGGTGCTCTTAAAAGCATATCACCAACTTCTTTTGCGCCAATGAAGCACTGAAATACGTCATAAGGAACACCGGATTCATGTATATGTTTTTCAATATTTAAACCTATTAATATTGCAAACTCAGAAGGCTTATAGGCAACGCCATTTCCAGCTATTAGAGCAGGAATGATAACATTAACTCCGACCAAATATGGGTAATTCCAAGCTGAAATATTAGCGACAACGCCTAAAGGTTCATAAGCTAAAATCTCTTCTGTATGACCATCAACATTAACTTGCTTCTCTGCTAAAATTTTTACGGCATGATCAACAAAATACTGACAGCGCTCACAAGCAGCATTAATTTCATTTTCACTTTCCTGAATGGGCTTTCCAACTTCCATCGTTAAATCTAGCGCCAATTCTTTAATATTTTGTTGAAGCAATAAAATAAATTGTTCAACACATTCAATTCGCTGTTCAATTGAGATATCTGTATACCATTGTTTTTGACCTTGTTTAAGCAAGACTAATTTCTTGTTGGCAATTTCAGCTGTATCTGCATTAATTTCTTTAATAACACGACCTGTGCTTGGGTTAATAATCTTCATTCATTTCTCCATACTAAAATTCAGTCTATATTTGTGATAAAAAATAATTATAAACTCTATCAGATTCAATTACTTTATGCTTCAATGTATGACCAAACTCAGGGTGCCATTGAACTGCATAGATAAAATTATCTCTAGATTCATGTCTAAAGGCCTCAAGCACATCATCATCTGAGCCATATGCTTCCCTAATTAATCCTTGCCCGAGCTTATCCACAGCTTGGTGATGAACAGAATTAACTTTTCCTCCACTCAGATTAGAATATATTTTAGTATTCAATAAACTATTCTGATCAAATTCAATATCATGGTAGTTTGAATCATACTTAATTGCATCACGATGAATGATTCTTGTATCCATTAAACTGTTAATATCTTGATGTAAGGTCCCGCCAAAATAAGTATTAATTAATTGCAATCCTCTACAAATACCTAGAACTGGTTTTTTATGCTGGCAGGCATAATCCATGACCTCTAATTCATAATCATCACGTCTTTTATCACCTGGCCATTTTAATTTATCTAGGTATTTTTGATTATATGATTCCGGACAAATATCAGATCCACCTTGAAATACAAAAGCATCCATTTGGCTACAAAATAATTTCAGCTTTGACAATGTTTTAAATGCTGGGATTAATATTGGCAATGCATTATTTGTGGTTAAATAATCTGCCATATCATTTTCAAAATAATTCAAAGTTTTTTTTGAAAAAGTTAATCGAGCAGAATCTGGATAGAATAAACAAGAAGATATACCAATCTTAAGCATTATAAACTCCGGCCTAAAATATATTTAAAATCATCTAAAGAGACACTTCTAGGATTTGATAGATGACAAATATCAGCTAAAGCTAGCTGCGCAATGGTATCAATATCATTTTCTGTCACACCGTATTGACTTAGTCCAATGTTAATTCCAACAGCTATGTTCAATTCAGAGGTGTATTCAATAAAATTAGGAATATCTAATAATTTTTCAAGTGTTTGATATTTTTCTTCACATACGCTCTTATTAAATTTCAAACATTCAGTAAACATCAAGGCATTCGCTAAACCATGATGCAGGTTATTAAAAGCTGACAAGGCATGCGCGCAAGAATGAACAACGCCTAATCCTTTTTGGAAAGCGACAGCCCCCATTGTTGATCCCATCATCATTTTTGAACGATTCTCTAGGTTAGGGCAATTGACTGCGCCAACTAGAGATTCATAAATCAACTTAATCCCTTCTAAAGCGATACCGTCGCACATCGGGTGAAAAGTATCAACTAAATAAGCTTCGACATTATGAATTAACGCATCCACCCCTGTTGCCGCGGTGACTTTAGCTGGCAAGTCAATGGTTAATATTGGGTCAGCCAAAACAAGTTTAGTGAGTAATTGTGGC
>JBLIDR010000365.1:0-3337 GCA_047632655.1 Francisellaceae bacterium
AAGCAGCTTAAAATTTTTTATGTTTATTGACCATCACATAATTTGAGCTTAGGTTTAATCGGCTTTAAGAAAGACTACATGTATGACCTATTCACCAAAATAGTATGTAACTCCAGTACTAACGACCCCAGCAGTTGGCGTTCCAGAGCCACCTGCTTGAATGAATTTATATTGCGCTAAGATTGAGAGATTAGGGTTTAGGTTAACATTGATTCCAGCACCAATATCAACCCCAACACTATTACCATTCAAATGAGTATAACCAGCACCAATTAAAAGGTAAGGTGTGGCATATTTACCAACGGGTAATTTAAATAAGCTCTCAACCATCATCCAGCTGTTACTATGCGCACCAGTCATGCCTGACACTTGGTAAGAATTATATGGTGTAAATTGATAGCCTATGTCAGCCCCTGCAACAATTCCTCCAGCTGTATTGTTAATTCCACTTAGGCCACCAAAGCCTGCTCCGATATAAACTCCTTTTTGCTCAGCATAAGCAACAGTGGTTAATGATAGTAATACGCCTGCTAATAAAGTTAATGTTTTTATTTTCATTGAATAACCTTTAATAATTGGATTGATTTTAAAAATTTTAATTTACAAACTCTTTTATTAATTTACGAGATTTAAAAACTACAGATTTAACCATGGTAATGTTTACCTCTTTATAAGCCTAAATATTCCGAGCCCTAAAAACAATACATTCACAAATTTTAAAAAATCTGAGCCGCGTTAGAGCCAGATCTTCCTCTTGTTTAGCTATTGTGGTAATTACATTGATAATAAATTCAATAGTTTTTTCTGCGCCAACGATCAATGTCTCATTAGTAGCTGCCATCAATTTTGTGAATTCTGCATTGATAGTACTTTTTTACTCATTTTTAGCCCTTGTCGCTAGAATTTTTCAAATACTGTTAACTAATCGTAGCATTTTAATTATGGGATTGTCTCCATTGTCATTAAAAGCACTGTATCATCTATCTAAATCAATGAATCTTTAAGTTTAAAATAGAGTAGTAAGGTATTTTAATAATAACATTAAGAAAATTTTGACTAATGCTTTTTTAACCAAGTTAGGGCAAAATTAACCTTTTGTTTTACACTAGGTAATATTTTATTCTTTTAATAAATGCTCGAATAAATCATAAAATACCCATTTGATCGTGACGTAACACGGTACTAATTCCATTTCTAAGCGACAATTTCGGAAGGCTAATGGAGTTTTTTTATAACCATCAAAAAAGTCAGAACCCCTAATGCCTTTAGCGTAACTAACTGTAGCGGTAGAATAACTCTTGAGGAGTAACATTGGATCCTGTACCGGAATTTAACATCTTAGTTATTTCTGCATGATAATAATCTGTGTCGTACCTTCGATGCAATACAGTCTAATCAATGGCCAGAATAAATTGATTTAAACCTTTCAAATTACGCTTTCTACCTTTCAAAAATATGATTGTATTTAGAACTAACACTGCAACTCTAAACATGTCAATAATCAGAGTATTATTAAGTTGATGGATCTTTGCTACCACCGGCCATAAAAGATTTCAGCGGTCCCACCGAAGGGTAATTAAAAATTATATTGTATCGCAATTGTTGTTGTCGTATTTGTTGGAACTTTTCCTGATTGTGGCTTAGAGGTATATGAAAGTAAAAATGACGTGTTCAACTGAAAATTCTGCCATAATTTTGTAGCAATTGTTGAGGTTGATGAAGATAAAGTAGTTTGAGAGCTTGATGTGCTTGTAATATTTTGTATAAAACTAGTGTCAGAAGTAATATTCCATACATAATTCATGTTAAGCCAAAAACTTACTAAATTTTTAAATTGATCATTCTGGTTATTTGTCCTGAATTGCTGCATACCCGGGCCTAAACTTATGTCAAATGTCACCTTATCTGATTCTAAAACTCTCCTTAAGTAACCAATTTGTTCATTTGCAACATAAGCAAAACCGTCAAATTTATCATTTAAATAATTAATTTGCCAAGTTGTACCATTACGCTTAGATGTAGTGAAAAAATAATTTGTATTTTGAGCTATATAAAATCTATTAGCCTGAGTTTGACCAGCTTTTGATGAACCTCTAGTTCCACCAGCCTGGTAAAGATAGGTTGATTTAATATAATTTTCCCACTGTCCATTATAACCTTTCGGTATATAATTTAGTAATCCTTGTAGGGATACCTGTGATGTTTCCGTATTACCAGTAGTATTATTTCCACCAAAGGAAAGATTTGAGCCGTCAAAAACACTAGTTACTTCTTCTTTAATAATTTGTTTAACCACCGGGTCACCCGCTAAATCAGTCGCTTCTTCTGTATTTTCAACTTCTCCACTATCATGTTCTTTAGCATTTTGTTCTTGAACTTTTTGAATGGCAAGCTGGGTAACTTCTTCAGTTTTCTTATCTTCATCATTTTGCATTTGTAAAGCAATCTGATTAAATCGATTTGCTAATTTTTGATATTTTTCAGCCAAATTTTTAGCTTGTTGAATCGTTTCAATTTTTTCATCACCAAAGGGTAATTTTTCATCGTTATTTAAATCTGTTACCTTATTATTTAAATTAGAACTTTTAGCTTGGGTAGGAGTAATATCTTCTGCAAAAATTGATGCAGAGGCAATTAATAAACCAAAGGCCAGAATACGTGCTTTTTTTATCAACGGTAATATTCCAAATTGTGTAAATACAAATTATGTTTCGAGCTTAGATCATTAGTTGAAATTTCGCTATTCTTGATATTATTTATCTTATAAAAAATAAATTCAGAATATAAAAGGGACTACACTTCTAAGAATTTCTTTCCCCATATTATCTTTAGGCTTTGTCCCCTCAACTCCAGAATTGATTTTTGGCAGCATAACTTCAGCACCGGAATTATTGTTAGCATCTGTAACTTCAGCACCGGAATTATTGTTAGAATTTGTAACTTCAGCACCTGAGCTATTTTTTGTATTTATTACTTCAGCTCCTGAACTATTAATTGGTACTACAGCAGCCGTTTTAGTGTTATTTTTTTTATCAGCTGTAGGTAGGTATAGTGCTCCCATTTGTCCACAGGATGATAGGATCATCACTGAGATTGCTGCACCTAGGGATTTTTTCATAATTATCCTTATATTTTTGCATTCTATATTGCTTAGGAATAGATTGAGATCTAAAGTATATTATACTAATTGCTCTCATAGCTAAAAAAGCTATTTCATAATGGAGAATAGATGAAATTTATAAAATGGGCTAGCATAACCATTATTTGCTTAATTGTTTTAATTATTATTAGTTTGCTGTTATTACCTAAATTGATT
Source organism: Francisellaceae bacterium (assembly GCA_047632655.1). GTDB lineage: Bacteria > Pseudomonadota > Gammaproteobacteria > Francisellales > Francisellaceae > CAJXRW01. The sequence continues at coordinate 3,317 of JBLIDR010000365.1, forward strand.
AGCGCTAATCAATTTAAACCA
>JBLIDR010000366.1:0-3331 GCA_047632655.1 Francisellaceae bacterium
CTGCAATTGTGGTGATTTTATCTACGCTTGTTATTATTTGGCACCCAACTTTTTATAGTATCTTAACTGCGAAAATATTCATGGGTGTTGCGGCGCTGAGTACGTTAATTTCAGGAGAGATTGTAGCTCATTATAGCTATAGCGCCGCGTTTTATTTTCTTGCGGCCGTAGCAGTTGTTGCCTTAATTATCTTTATGTTGTTTGTGCCTGAAACTAAACCAAAAAATGTTTAGACAACTAACTAAATTTTTATTGAATATGGATAAGTGAAAAATATAAATTGTATCACATTAACTGTAAAATGTAGGAAAACTGCTCCTTCGAGTTTGTTTGTTTTCAGATAAGACCAACCATGAAATATTCCAGCAACTGTAGCCATAATTATCATCAAATAAGCGCTTTGATAATGATATAATCCGAAGATCACACTTGATATTATAAGTGCAAAAAATGGATGAAAATTAATTTTAAGTAGTTGGTTTAATAAAATTGCTCTAAATACGATTTCTTCAGCAAAGCAGACAAAAAAAATTAGTTACTGCCCAGAAAATAAATAGATTATTGTATTTTATGTCTAAATGAATAAAATTAAGAAATATTCCCGGATAAATTAAAAAGATTGCAGCGAGTATAATAATGTACCATTGCTTATATACGATGATGGCAAAATCTGAATATATTTTTATTATTTGCTTGTGATAAATAAATAAAAAGATAAAGGTAATTGATGCTTTAGAAAAATAAACACCCATGTTATATGGTGCTGATTGATTTGATAGTTGATAGTGTTGTACTGGTATCCACAAATTTTGAGTTACAAAAGGAGATACCAAGATATAAGCACTAAGCAAGATTAAAAAAGTTAAACAAACTCTTAGTTTTAATGATGAGTGATTGCTTAAATTGGATATTAGATATAATAAATAAGCAAATATAATAATAAAAACGGCAGTGTAAAAATAATAATTATTGCTGTTGAATTAATTCATCCGGAAAGTTGATTAATAACAGTTCTGTTAATTTTTTTACTATTCTATATTGATACGATCTTATCCACCGATTGATAATGACAAGCCATGTGAGATAACAGGATAAAGTTTGATATATTGTTCAAATAGTTTTAGACGCTTGCCTCCATTTTTGATCGAATTTTCTGGAGAAATCTCAATAAAATTATTTGGTTTATTAGGGTAAGCAATAAGTTGCTCTATAAATTCTTGGCGTAATCCAAGGCCTGTATCAAAAAAATTATTCATGTATTAAAGCCAATCGTATATTAATAATACTTTACCTTTAGACTTTTAAATTTCAATAGTGTTACGAATTTAGATGATAATGCAGAAATATATTTGCCTATTGAAATAATAGACTAAATTTCATATTATTTTTTTGAATAGTGGAATTTGATTAAATCATAAACTAAATTTGAATTAAGTTTAATAAAAATTAATAACTAAGGGTAGCATGAAAAAGAAAGTAATAGCAGTGGCATTAGGTGTGGGTCTTATGGGGTCAATGGCTGCAAATGCAGAAGATGCAAAGGCAGTTACCGGGCTAGTTTTTGGACTACAGGTTGGCTATGCATCCGGCTTTGACGCACCTAGTGGGCAATCAGTAACTATCCCAACCGGTGGCGGTACGAGTGTTAATGGTTCACACAGCATTACTAATGGTAATGTAAACTTTGGCGGTCTTGTTGGATATGACTTTGCAATTACTGAAATGTTTTCTTTAGGTGTTGAGGTCGATATTAATTATACGCCTGATATGGTTAAAAATAGCATTTCTGGCGGCGGATCTATCGGTGGTAGCTCTTTTAATATTTCAGCAGATAATAATACAAGTGCTCTTAATATACCTTTAATGCTAACAGGTAAAATGGTTTTACCTTCCGGTATGAATTTATTTGTTAAGGGTGGTATTGATTACCAAAGAATTAGTTCTTCTAATTCATGTAGCGCGCAGATTAATTTTATTACGGTTCCTTGTGATGCGTCTTTTAATGAGTCTAATTACAATAATTTTAATGGGGTTCTGGCTGCTGGAGTTGGTTATCAAATACAAAGTATTAATGTGTTTGCACAGTATATGTATGTATTTGGACAAAAAATAAGTAATTATGAAACTAATAAAACATTGGCTCAAGGTATTATAACTGGTGGTGTTTCTTATTCTTTGCCTATGTAAATTAGAGGCATAAAAAAATCGAAGTCCTAGTATAAGGATCTTCGATTCTATTTTAATAAAAATTAAACCTAAAATAAACTTAGATTTATTTTCCAGTTGAACCCTTTACAGATTCAATGCTTTTTTCGATAGCACTAGCATATTTTTTAGAGATATCTAAAGCATTCTCTAGAACTTCTTTTGTATAAGCCAAAGCTTTGTCACTGGCTTCTTTGTATATTTCTTGGTAAAAACCTGTTAGTTCTTCAAATTTTTTAACTCCAGCTAGTTTTTGCATGTTTTTGGTTGCATCAGTTACTGCTGAATTTAATACTTCAAGATTCTTACGAGTTTGTGTTTCTAGCGTTTCTGTTGCTACTTTTTTGATTTCAGCAGCTGAGTCTTTAGTGTCATCTGTAAATTTTTTAAAATTTTCTGTGAATTGGTTTATGTAGTCATTAGACATGTTAATCTCCATTTATGTTGCTTCGCACAATTATTGCATTTCCGAGTATCTACTTAAATGAACCTAGAGTCAAGAGAATATTGTGCGATGCCGCATATTTTTTTTTAGTTTAAATTTATTGGCTATTTAGTATGTGGAAAATTACCTGTTAGAGTATTTTTTATCAGCCTTGTTATAATATTTAGCATTAATAGCTTCTTCCCTTTGCTTAAAGCTGACTAAATTTTCTTTCACGCTTTCACTATGCCCATCTTTTTTTATAACCTGCAATACATCTTGCATGGCTTTTATTGATGCTCGTTGTAAATCACTCGGATCAATTACCAAATTATAACCCCAAGATTTTAAATCTTTCAATGGTACGATAGGGGTCTTGCCGCTATAAAACATATTTAAAAGTTTTGGATATGGAAGTTCAGCAGCAATTTTTTTAATTTGCTCAACTGTTGTTGGTGCTTCAATGAATAACATATCCGCTCCAGCTTCAATGTATTTATGGCTGCGTTTAATAGCAGCATCTAGACCTTCCACGGCAATCGCATCAGTACGAGCAATAATATATAAATCTGGGTTTGCGGCTTCACGAACTGCTTTTATTTTTTGTATAAACTCAGTAGTTGAAACAATCTGTTTACCTTCATAATGCCCACAACGTTTTGGTAAAATTTGATCTTCCATATGGATTCCAGCAACACCAGC
>JBLIDR010000367.1:0-3327 GCA_047632655.1 Francisellaceae bacterium
GAAAAGCTACTATATGAGCTATATACGATGAACCAAAAAATTATAAATGAACATAGAAAAGACCTTAGACCAGTTATGAATTTAATAAAAGAAAATGAAATTATTATAAAAAGTCTAGTTGCTGGTCAATTTAGAAAACCTTTAATAATGTTTACTAAAAATAGTAATCAGGAGAAATAAATGGAAAATATAATAATCCAAGTTGAAAATTTAATGGCTGGTGGCATGAGCATAGACGATGCAATAGATGAGCAGGGCTTATGTGACTATGAAGCTTGCAGTGTAAGAGATGCGATTGACGGTTAACAATAAGGATAAATAAAAATGAACATATACAAATTAAGCCAAGATATAAATGATAATTATGATACATTCGATTCTGCTATTGTCATTGCAGATACAGAAGATAAAGCAAGGGAAATTAATCCAGCTAGCGGAAAATGGTATGCTGAATGTGATGGTGAGTGGGTAGCGTATAACAAAATATCGTTAATTAAAGTGGAGCTAATTGGAACAGCTATTGAAGGATCAAAAGAAGGAGTTGTAGTAGCTTCTTTTAATGCTGGTTAACACTTGCTAAATAAAAAATAGATACTACACTTAATATTCAAGTCCCTGAGACGGACGGCTTTCTGTTTAGCCTTAAAAGCAGAGTAGATTTAAAATGTTGTTTTATCGGTGGTACGCAAAACAATATTTCAATTTAAAAGTTTGCTGGTGAGGTTATCCTTTGGCCTGTACCACCGCCAGCATTTAACAAAGGAGTAAATAAGTGAGCGAAAAAAGATATTTCTGGTTAAAACTTAAAGATGATTTTTTTAATCAAAAGGAAATTAAAAGATTAAGGCGTATTGCTGGTGGTGATACATTCACAATTATTTATCTAAAAATGCAGTTGAAAAGCTTAGAGTCTGGTGGAAAATTATACTATGAAGGCTTTGAAGATGATTTCGCTAGTGAAATTGCACTTGATATCGATGAAGAGACAGACAATGTAAGAGTAACATTATCTTTTTTAGAGAAGCATAACCTTATTGAAAAGACGGAAACAAATGGTATTAATGAATATTTATTAAATGTTGTGCAAAATAACCAAGGTAGCGAAACATCAACAGCAGTAAGGGTTAGGAGACATAGAGAAAGAAACAAGGTGTTACAATGTAACGATAGACAGTTACAGAGTAACATTGGTGTAACGCCCTTGAAACAAAATGTTAACGGAGAACAAGAACAAGAACAAGAACAAGAACAAGAACAAGAACAAGAACAAGAACAAGATAATACATGTATTGTTTCTACGAAAACAAAACAACCTGAAAATGACAAAGTAAAATTCGTATATGATTATTTTAATAAAGTTAATGGCACAAAGTATAAATCAACAACACCAAGTAATAAAAAATTAGTGTCTGTATTAGCTAAACAGGGATTCACATTTGAGGACTTTAAAATCGTAATTGATAAAATACATCTAACTTGGGGTAATGATTCAAAGATGCACCAGTACAATAGACCAGTTACAATATTTAATATAAACAAGTTTGAAGGGTACCTGAATCAACGCTTTAATGAAAATGATGCAAAGCTAGCGACAGGTAAGATAAGTTCAATAGCGCATACTTTAAACCAGCGTGATAGCGGTGATATAGATATAGATTTAGCTTTTGGTTAATAATTGGAGATAATATGATTAATATATTAGATTACTTTAAAAATAGAACAGATTTGATAATTGAAAAACATGTGCAGAGAAGATATTATTTGAATGTTTTAAAAAAAACAGATGAACAATTAAAAAGAATAAGTTTGTTAGCTTCTGAAAATTTAACCCAAGCAATGATGGATATTGAAGAATGGGGAGGTTATGCAGATGATTATTTTCAGGAAAAACATAACTTGAAGGATGATATTTGCAGAGTTGAATTGCAAGCTGCATTTTTCCATAAATTATCAGATGGTGATTTTGAGATAACAGAAATAAAATAGATTTCAATTGTACTTATAGTGAAAAATAGTTATAATTGATTTGTGGTTTAGGTGTTGCTACCGAACACGAGACGATCCATCTCGCTAACCACAATATTTTAAATGGATTTTAACTTGGAGGTTAATACAGTGATAAGCAAAAAATCAAATATTTTAAATCTCAACTCAAATAATCAAACAATGAATTTAAAAGATATTACCGATCTTTTAAGTGTTGAACATAACAAAGCAATGAAGACTGTTTTAATTATGTGCAAAGATGTATCATTCGGGGCGGTCGAAGAAACTACTAGCGTATATAATAACAATGGTCAATCTGTAAAAACTTACAAATTAAACAAACGCCAATCTATTGCAGTTGCATCAAGATTAAATGTTTCATTATTAATGGTTATTATTGATAGATGGCAAGAACTAGAAAACACACAACCAGTTCAAGCATTACCAACTAATTTCATAGAAGCTCTAGAATGTCTTGTAACGTCTGAAAAAGAAAAAGCGGTAGCATTGCAAGTAATTGAGGATCAAAAGCCCGCTATGCTAGTTTATGACCGTCTAGCAGATCGTAAAACAGATATCAGTACTACGGTATTAGCAAAGCATTTAGGTATTACAGCAAATAAGTTAAATAAGTTTCTTAGGAATGAAGGAATAAAATTTGTAAAGCGTGATCTACCAACAGCAAAATATGCAGAATGGTTTAATATTGTAAGCGATTGCAAGAATGGCCATGATTATAGTCAGTGCTTAGTAACTGATCTTGGGTTTATAGAAATTACTAAACTTTGGAGCGAGCAATGCTAGACTACAATTTATTTAAAACATTTCATAATTATATGCAAGATCAATATTCAGATATAAAATCTGATTCTATTGTTAGGTTTGATTATGAATTACTTAAAGATATTTCAGATGATGATTTTAAAAAAGGTATTCAAGAATTAATCAAGACTCGTAAATATAAATCATTTCCAACAATTGCAGAAATAATTGAGTGCTGTACTGGCAAGATCAGCGATAAAGCTATTATTGCGTGTGATGAACTATGCAGGGCATTAACAGATTGCACATACCCAACAATAGAGTTTGAAGATAAGATCATTCATATGTGCATTGAAAACCTTGGCGGCCTATCAGAACTAAGCTCCATGGGACATCAAGAAATGATTTTTATGAAAAAAGAATTTATAAAACTATACGAAGTATTTTCAAAACATCCAAGGGAAACAAAACCTTATTTTATTGGTTATCATGATGGTGAAAATGGAAAGGTTGAAAATTTACTTTTGATAAAGTGTAATAACAAAACTGATGAGAATAAAATTAATACACAACAACTTG
>JBLIDR010000368.1:0-3310 GCA_047632655.1 Francisellaceae bacterium
CTAGCTGCCCAGTAACTCGCAAGTTACTGGGCATTTCTTGTTGAGCGAAAGGATACGCTGACTAAAGGATATGGATACCAAATAATAATAAAAATAAAAGTGAATAGGCTATGGCAGAATTGGAATCCATAAGAAGAAAGCTTTATATTGGGATTAACCAATCATTATATTTAGGGCTTAAGTTTGTCCCGCATAAAGATCATGCAATTGTATCTGATAAACTTATTGTTAGCCTTCGAGGCAACATTAAAATAACTCTAAATAATGGAAATCAAATACTCTCTCGTAGTTGTTTACTGAAAGCAGGAGTGAGTTTCGAAAACGCTAAAGTGAATATGGATAATGCAGTAATGGCTGTGTATTATCTCGCACCCCTGACTCAGGATTACCCTGCTCTTGAAAGTACTATGACATATGCCACAGATGGACTGCACTACAATCACCCAGAACAAGATGGATTAATAGCCATGCTGGTAAATATCCGTGATACACCAACAACACCTGAGCAAGCGTATGCTCAGCTAAGACAATTTATAATTAAACCCCATCAAGAAAATGTAATTATAAAACAATTTGATAAAAGAATTATTCAGGTTGTTTGTGAAATAAGATCTACAACCAATGAGAATTTAAGCCTAAGAGAATTTGCCCAAAATGTGTGTTTGTCTGAATCTCGTTTAGAAAAGCTTTTCAAGGAACAAATGGGTATTCCTATTACTAGATATCGCCTAAGGTATCGCGTATGGATTGGCATTATTCATCTTGCCTTAGGTAGGTCAATTACTGAAGCTGCACTAGCAGCTGGCTTTGCAAGTACAGCACATTTTTCAAAATCTTTTAGTGCTATAAATGGGATCCCTCCGTCTGAGACCTTTTTTAAGCCACCACATTTAGAGGTTTTGATCGATGAACAAGTATTTGAAAATATGACTATAAAAATTGATAAAAATATAGTACACAATAAAAATAAAACTAAAATGTTAGCGGTATAAATATAATGAATCTATCCTTACCAAAAAAAAATGCAATTTTGACAATAATTATTATGATAATTTTAATTGCTGTTGGATTGAAATTATTTATCTATAATCAAGATGGCTTAATAAAAATCGTAGATTCAAATAATATCAGTGTCGTGGATAGTAAGGTTGATGAAAATGATCAACAAAATACAATCGCTTTAGCATGGCAATGGAAAGACACTCAAAGTGGTCAACCGGTATCATCTAGCACTACTAATGTGGACAATAATAACAATATCTTTACTGAAGAGTCTGTCTATAAGGCACTTTCCCGCGTGAGACTTGACGAAAATAATAATGTTATTGTAGATAATGAAACCCTAACGGCGCTGAATAATACACTTGATGATGATCGCCTTCAGTTAGATTCTCAGGCATTGTTTGAATTACAATTGTTAATAAAAAAGGGATTACCTGGTAATGCAGGAGAACAAGTGGCAAACATAGTAAGTGATTACTATCAGTATTTAGAGGCGGCACGTGAATTTAATACCGTTTATGAAAACGATTCGAATGCAGTACTGGACATTAATGAATCTATAGAGCAACACAAAAGAAATTATCAAGAACTTAGTTCACTTAGACAACTTTATTTAGACACAGATGTAGCAACCCAATTATTTTCAGAATACGATGCAAATGCTAACTATATGTTCGAAATTTTAAAAGTTGAGAATGATGACAATTTTTCTGAGGAAGAGAAGAAGAAATTGAGCTCAGAGATTGCTTTACAACATTCTTCAGACAGTATAAATGTGGATAATTGGAATAAAAGGTATGAGGTTTTTCTAGTGGCCAAACGAAATATAATAACAGCCTCAATGAATGATAATGAAAAGAAAACGCAACTTATTGAACTGATGAATCAACATTTTAGTCGTGAAGAATTGATTCAAGTAAGCCAATTTCAACTTGATAAAATTTAATCACTTTAAATGGCTAATATGCATGCTATTCACTTACACAATATGTACGTTGTGGTGGATACATGCAGAGCTGCGTCATAACGCAAGCGCTACCACTCCTGAATGGCATCAGCCTTCTACCTCTAATATTTTTTTCCCAAAAAAAATTTCCCCTCAGATATGGCCGTTAGATTTTGAATTAGCTGAGCAAGTACTTAGTGAGTCTAAGTTAAATCATAATGGTGAATTACTCATTAATCCACAGTTAGCAGATACTCTAGATAAAGCTATTGCTTTACTCCCTGAAAATCTGAATGAAAATACTCTACAGCGTGCAAAATTTTTAACATCAAAAATTTTAACTGACAGATCTGGTGACCAATTGGCTTCCGTATTTATTAATTATTATCAGCTACAGAAAAAAATTAAAAAAGATAACTTAATAGAAAAAGATGATTCAAATGTAGAGTCCGAATTATCAATATTTAGAAGAATGACTGCGATTCAAGACCAATTTTTGGGTAATGAAATAGCCAATCTTTTATTCGGTAAAAAAAGATCTATTACTGAGTACCTTTATGAACGTCGTGATATTAATGGAAATATTGACTTAAATTCTAACCAAAAAAAACGTCAACTTAATGCTCTTAAAATTAAGTATAGAAATAAGATAAGTACGTCTTCTGGCCAAAAAAATGATTAGAAAAGTGACTCATAATATAAGCAAGATACAACAACCAATTCAATTATCTCCGATGAAATATTTTAGCTCTGTATACATGGGAGGGATTTTAGCAGCTCTTTCAGGATTATTACTGTCTATACCTTTTTTAAGCTCCTCACATTTTTATCTTGCTTGGATTGGCTTTATTCCATTGCTAATAGCGATTGAAGGAGTCAGCCTCCATAGAAGCTATTTATTAGGGGCCATTGCAGGTTTGATTTTTTCAATCAATGCTGGTTATTGGTTTATCGATTTTTTAATGCTGTCAAAGGGATATGGGGTAATAATAAGTGTATTGCTTGCATCTATATTTTGGATATATTGTGCACAGTTATTTGCGCTAATTGCACTGGTATTTAATTGGATAAAACTGCGAATTAACCTTCATGAATGTATATTATTTCCGATCACTGTCGTTTGTATATATGCATTGTATCCAATGATATTTACCGCTTATCTAGGTGAAAGTCAGAGTCGATTTTTAATCGCTATACAAGCAACACAATGGGTAGGTATTAATGGATTAGATGCCATAATCGCGTTAACTAATATAATTCTGTTTCGCTTTTTTATTCAACTTTTTTTAATGCCGTTAACAGCATTAAAAAAAGTATTATGGCCATATGCAGCGGCTGTCTTGATCATTACTTCGTGGTTTT
>JBLIDR010000369.1:0-3303 GCA_047632655.1 Francisellaceae bacterium
TCGGTATTCTTGCGGATGCTAAGTCAGCTTTACAAGCATTGACTCCTTTAATTAAGGTAAATAAGCACCCTGAGTGGCATAAAAGATTTTCTGATTGTGCTGACAAAGAAAAAAGAATTGTGATTGATAAAGCTATTTATCCCAGGAGCAATGATATTCGCATGGCTGAAGCCATTAATTTGCTTTCAGAAAAAACCAAAGGTGAAGCTATTATTGTTACCGATGTTGGTCAAAATCAGATGATAGCTGCAAGGTATTATAAGTTTAATAAAACCTGTTCGCATATTACCTCTGGTGGTTTAGGTACAATGGGATATTCTTTGCCAGCTGCGATTGGGGCCAAACTTGGTCAGCCAAATAGAGAAGTGATATCAATCTCTGGTGATGGTGGTTTTCAAATGAATATCCAAGAATTAGCCTTGATTAGGCAAGAAAATATTAATCTAAAAATTATTATTTTAAACAATAACTGGCTAGGAATGGTGCGTCAGTGGCAAGAATTATTTTTTGAAAAAAGATATTCATTTACAAATATAAGTAGTCCAGATTTTGTGATCTTGGCTAAGGCTTATGATATTGAGGCTGGTAGAGCTGAAACTCATGACGAGTTGAAGATACAGTTAGATAAAATGATCAATGCTGAAAATGGATATTTATTAGAGATTGTTGTTGAACAAGAAGGCAATGTTTTTCCTATGGTTCCCACTGGTGCTGGTGTTGCTGATGTGTTGCTATCAAAAGAGGAAATGAAATGACATCGACTTATATGATTAGCTTAACGACAGAAAATGCCTTACGCGTGTTGCAACGTATTTCGACTGTTTTCACCCGTAATAGAATTAACATTGAGCAGTTAAATGTATTTGAAACTCCCCTTAGTGGTATTTCCCATTTTCATATTGTTATTCACGTTGATGATGTGTTAATACTAAAAATTATTAAACAACTAGCAAAAATAATAGAGGTTATAGATGTGGATATTAGTAATAAAATCTCTTTAAATAAAAAAGTATCTTAAGTGGATTTTTAATTCAAAATATTAAGATTTAGATAGCTATATTCTTTTCGCTTACTGGGTTAATAAAAAGAATAAATAAAAAGGTTTCTTTAAATGTATGAAATAATTGATTTTAAAACTAAAAAAAATGTTACGACAGATGATTTGGTCTTTGCTGGTGAGGATAGTCCTTGGGAAGTTAATATGGATATTGAGTATATCCGAAGTAAAATTAATATTGATTATTTTACTTCGGTGTCTCCCTGTCTTTCAAAATATTTAAGTTTCTTACCCATAACAAACCCAAGTTCATTTGTGTCATTAAGAGAAACCGCTACGCCATTAATTAAAAGTAAAAAAATTGGTCAGCAACTTGGCATAGATTTATATTTTAAAGTTGAAGGCAAGAATCCAACAGGTTCGTTTAAAGACAGAGGCTCAGCAGTTGATATTTCTGTTGCTAAAGAGTTTGGTGCTAAAGGGATTATACTTGCTTCTACTGGTAACATGGCCGCATCATGTTCTTGTTATGCTGCTGCTGCAAAATTACCTTGTTATGTTGTTGTGCCTGAAGGTGTGTCCATGTCAAAAATGGCACAGGTCATTTCATATGGCGGTAAGATTGTTCAAGTAAAGGGTAGTTACAATGATGCGGCAAAGTTGGCTTACACCATTGCTAAGAAGATGGGTCTCTACCTGGCTGGTGATTATGCTTTTAGGGTGGAGGGCCAAAAAACAGCTGCTTTTGAACTAGTAGATCAAATGTTGTATCAAGTTCCAGATCAAGTTGTTATTCCAATTGGCTGTGGGACTAACATAACCGCCTATGCTAAAGGCTTCAAAGAATATAATCAATTAGGTTTAATTGATAAAACACCTAAATTAATTGGCGTTCAAGCCGAAGGTGCGAATGCGGTAGTCTTGAGCTATCAAAAAAACATGCCAGATATTACTTTGTCTGACAAATGTAACACATTAGCTACAGCAATAGCGGTACCTAATCCTATTGATGCAAGTAAGGCCTTAGATGCTATTTACACTACAAATGGTTCGGCTGGAGAAGTGAGTGATCGTGAAATGTTGGAGGCTCAATATATGCTCTCAACAGAAGAAGGCTTGTTTGTTGAAAGTGCTTCTGCGGCAACGCTTGCTTTATTAATTAAGCAAGCAAAAAATAATGAATTAGCGTTAGGTGAAAAAATCGTTTGTATTTTAAGTGGTGACGGGCTGAAAGATCCGAATGTCATCTTAAAATCAGCAATTAAGCCACCTACCATTAATCCTGATGAAGAAGAGTTTTTTAAATTATATAATAGTGACTTCTTTGCTAACAAAACTATGGTGTTTGAAGATAGGGATGAAATAATTTTCACTGAAGACCCTACGGTTGATCAAGTTAAAGCAAAGTTAGATCAATTGCTGGGCGCTAAATATGACGATGATTATTTAGGTAGAATCATGCAAATGATTTCAAGCTTTTTAATTAAAGGTAAATCTATTTCTATCGCTGATTTCCAAGATATTGTGCAAGATGTAAGAGAGCATGCACAGCATAACAAACAGGATGTATTTAAGGTAACAGACTTTTCCGTTAGCACAGGTAAGGATAAGATTTCTAAGGCGAATGTGAAAGTCATGATTGCTGATGAAACCTATCAAGCGGAAAGCGAAGGTGTAGGTCCAGTTGACGCGGTCATTCAGGCATTGTCCTTGGCATGTAAAGGTCGAATTAATTATGACTTAACAGAATATAAAGTGGGTACACGAGGTTCTGGTGCAAACTCCGTTGTGTTTGTAGAGTTGGTACTTAAAAAAGAGAGTGCAACTTCACTAGGGCATTCGGCATCGCCGGATATTATTCAGGCGTCGTTAGAAGCATTTGAAGATGCATATAACGGGTTTAATTAAAGATAAAGGAATTAACATGAGTGAAAAATTAAATAAGTATAGTTCCGTCCTGACTCAAGATAAATCTCAGGGTGCCTCGCAGGCTATGCTTTACGGTACAGGTTTGACTGATAAAGATATGAGTTCAGCTCAAGTCGGCATTGCTAGTATGTGGTATGAAGGCAATACTTGTAATATGCACCTTTCCGGTTTAGCTGACGAGGTCAAAAAAAGTGTAACACAGGCGAATTTAGTGGGGATGCGTTTTAATACGATTGGTGTTTCTGATGGTATTTCTATGGGAACTGATGGCATGAGTTACTCTCTGCAATCTAGAGATCTAATTGCTGATTCAATTGAAACAGTTATGGCTGCACATTGGTATGATGCTTGTGTAGCAATACCTGGATGCGATAAAA
>JBLIDR010000370.1:0-3302 GCA_047632655.1 Francisellaceae bacterium
AAAATAATTCTCTTTTGGTGTGTTTTTTCATCAGAAATAATAGAACTACGACCAACTTCGCTACCGGTTCCACTTGTTGTTGGTATTGCAATAAAATATGGAATATTTGCATCGATAACATTTTTATCACCGCCAGTTCCATCTTCATAATCAAAAAGATTTCCAGGGTGATTAGCCATCAGAACTATGGCTCTAGCGACATCAATACTAGCTCCACCTCCAATACCAATTATAGAATCACATTGATTTTTGTGATACGCCTTTACACCTTTAGTAACATCAGACTCAACTGGATTTTTAGAAACGTCATCAAAAATGAAATAAGAAAAATCTCCCTGGTCTAGAATTTTTGATAGACCTTTAATGATTGGTAATTTTGACAAAATAGAATCAGTAACAATTAATGGTTTTTTTACATTTTGCTGTTCCAGAAATTCACTTAGCTCTGCAACAATATTTGCGCCAAATCTAATTGTTGTTGGAAAATTAAATTGATATTTCTTATGCCACATTTTAATTCCTCACCAATAGAGAATAATAGTATTATTATATACAAGATTAAAATTAAAATATTGCTTTCATTAGCATCTTTATATAGCAACATTGAATATTGATAGATTCAATTATAACAAGACCAAGTGAAACATTAATTTTCTGTATCATTTTCTATAATTGCCCAATCAAGTTTTGTTTGATTATTAGCATGATCCGGATTCAACCCGACTGGCAGAGGGGTAATAAATTCACTGCCGACATTAATGAAATCAATTAATTGTGTTTTTTTTACTAGAGTGAAAGTTTCATTAGACATCGGTAAATTATAAAATTTAGGCCCAATATCACATAAGAAATTTTTAAATATTTTTTGAGATCTTGGTAATGATAGATCAACACCAGCTTCTTCAAATGCTTTCGCATATAACTGAGGAGCAATAGGCGCGGTATAACATCCAGCAGCACAACCACAATCTGTCGCTTTCAGTGTATGTGGGGCGCTGTCAGTCCCAGCAAAAAACTTAATATTTCTAATATCTGTTACCGCATCTCTCAATGCAGTTCGGTCTTCTTCAAACTTTAACAGTGGTAAGCAATATAAATGATATTTTAATCCTTGTAACAGATGACCAACTGTATACATTAAATGTTGTGGTGTAATGGTAGCTGATACCATATCTGAACTTGATTTTACAAAATCAACGGCTACTTTTGTCGTGACATGTTCGCATACAATTTTAAGATTTGGATATTTTAAATGTAATTCTGGCAAATCTTCTCGATAAAATTTTTCTTCAGCATTTGTTTCTCTTGCAAAATATTGCTCTGAACTTAAACCAGTCTGTTCGCCATGAATGCATAAGATAATATTATGTTCCTCCATCGATTTGAATATACCATTTTTATCAAAACCAGAAAATGGACTGCCATGATCAGAATTTGTCGTACCATGCGGAGGATAATATTTACATGCTTTTAATAACCCGTTTTTAGCACCTTGCTCAATCATTAACGGAGTCGTTGCGTTAGTTAAGTATAAAGGAATAATAATATGTTTAAATTCATCACCACCATTAACTAAAATCATTTCCAAGTACTCTTCAATACTCCAATACGGCAATGGGTCAGACTTTAAAATTTTACCCACCGGAGGTTTGGTATTAGGCATAGCTAGTACACCTGCACATTGAGCACTAAGGTGATCCCGGATAGTTACTTTAAGCAGGTCATCTTGACGTAAATGTACATGCAAGTCATACCACTTGGGCAAGTCAAATTGAATACTCATAAGACCCTCTATTGTGCTGCTGAAATAATTTGAATTGTTTTATAATTTGGCTGATCCAATGCATCCCAAAAACGAATATAAGCAAAATGTAAATCTAAAATTTGTGGCGCTGCTTTAAATTTATTATTTACTTCAAATTTAAATACTGCCATACCTGGCGCGCCTATTAATGCCTTACCACTTTTAGGTTTTGGAACAATATATTCATAACCTTTGGCTTTTATAAGGCTCGTATTGTAATCACTTTTTAAAACCCATTGATACCCTGTAGTAGCATTAGAAGGTAACTCTATTTTAAATGTTCTCTGAGACTGACGAATAACAATTGGTTTAGTTGATGCACTTTTTGTTGTCATTTGTTGCTTAGCCTCAATATTTTTTAATTCTACGGCATTAGCCGTCCCCAATGCAATTACCGGCAACAGTAACACCATTAAGAGGATTTTTTTACCCATAAATATTTCCTATTAAATTTATTATATTGACAAACCAGTATAACAGATTTATATCTTAACCAATTTAAAACACAACTTTTGTTAAATATCTACGGATAAAATAATAAAAAATTATGTGAGCAATCATATATATGTCATAATGCAAAACATTAAAAATTTATGGATCCAAGGACTCATCATGGCTATAGAAAGATTTGAGTTAGAATTAATAAGTTCTAAAATGGTAACAAAAGGCACAATTGAATTAACCTTGAAGCGCACAGATGACGTTGTTTTTAATTTTGAGGCTGGTCAATTTATTACCTTTTTATTTGATCACGAAGACGGTAAAATCAGACGAAGAAGCTATAGCATTGCATCGATGGTAACAGGATCAAAATATGTTGAAATTACCGCTTCATATGTGAAAAATGGCATTGCAACAGAGCATCTTTTTAATATGAAACCTGGAAACAAATATAGTGCCATGGGCCCAGCCGGAAAACTGATTTTAAAAGATGATAGTATTAAACGCCTTGTTTTAATTGGTACTGGTACTGGTATTGCACCATATCGCGCAATGCTACCACTACTAAAAAAGAAAGCCCAACAAGAAAATCTCAACATTGATATTCTCCTTGGAGTTCAGTATCGTGAAGATGCATTATATGTTGCAGATTTTTTGGAATATTCCAAAAAAGTTCCGTCATTACACTTTCATAATTGTTTGAGCCGAGAAACAAGTGAACTTAAAGCGCATGAACATCAAGGCTACGTTCAGAATCAATTTGGAAATTTAAATCTTGACCCAGAGAACGATATTATATATTTATGTGGCAATCCAAATATGATTGATGACGCCTATGCAAAACTAGCTGATTTAGGCTTTAGCACCAAATCAATTCGTCGTGAAAAATATATTTCCTCAAACTAGGTCTCGTGAAGAACATAACCTCAAAGATAGAAATTGATAAAATAATTACTGATTAAATTGGTTAATTGATTTTGGGATAATCTCAGGGGGAGGTAGTGTCATTTTCTAATGATGCAATGCGACTGTCTAAAATGGGTGTCGTTGCTCAGCA